>JAZSMM010000161.1:0-6889 GCA_045535895.1 Treponema sp. | reverse complement strand
GGAACTCCTTACATTATGCGAATAGCATAGAATACAATATAATTTTTATAATTATACGTAATTGAAAATACAGTGTCAAGTTGACGCATTTTTTTGTTGCATATAGTGCAAAACATGGTATAATCTATAAATTCCATATGTCTTTGGAAGGAAAAAATTATGCCTGTCATGCTGCCAAAGGATTTTTTAGAAAAATATGAAATACGCCATTTGGAAAAAGAAAAATATGCAGGGTTCATATTGGAAATGGACTACAAAACAAATCATATTTATGACGTGGTTTTAGATAACCGTGAAAAACAAAAGTGGACAGTTACTCTAATAAGGAAGAAACTTGAAGCCCCTATTTGCCATACAAGCAAAGAATATGATTTCCCAGACAAGTTGTACCAAGAACACATTCAGAACGCCTTCGCCTGGGGAGTTTTTGAAAAGAGAAAGAATGGTTCACCCGTAGCTGTGATAGAAATGGATCCAGAAACTTGGTCCAACCGTCTTAGGGTAACAGAAATGTGGGTTCACAAGGATTACCGCCGCCAAGGACTTGCAACAATTTTGATGAATGTTGTAAAAGAACACGCCCGCCTTTCAAGAAACCGTGCAATCATGCTAGAAACACAGTCTTGCAATGTTGCAGCCATCGACTTTTACCGTTCCTGCGGATTTTCTTTGATTGGATTTGATTCATGTTGCTACAAAAACGACGATATTTCCCGTAAAGAAGTTCGCCTTGAAATGGGATACCTTATTTCAAAACCAAAAGTTGATTTGCAGACCTTAAGAATTGTTCCAGAAGAAGAAATTCACAAGAAAGAAAGCGAAGTTATGTGCAAATTATGTTTTTACAACAAATTTGTTCCAGGCTGCAGCGAACATTTATTTTTGCATGAACTAAGAAAAACAGATTTATACTTACCAGAATTTTCCAGAGTTGCTGTTTTAGACGGGAAAATCGTGGGTGGAATTTGGTACACAAAGTCTCACTTGAAACTAAACGGCAAAAAAATCAATCTTGCAACCTTTGGGCCACTTTGCGTACACCCAGATTGGCAGAATTTGGGGATTGGCGAAAAACTTGTGCAAGAAACATTGCCACTGGTAAAAGCAGCAGGATTCCCAGGCGTAATAATTTGCGGTGAACCGGACTACTACCCCCGACTAGGATTTAAAACCTGCGACAACTTTGGAATTACAACTAGAGACGGAAAAAACTTTGACGCATTCATGGGCTTAGAATTTGAAAATGGCAATCTTTCCAGATATTCTGGTGCAAAGTTCTACGAAATCGACATAGAAAAAGACCTCACCCCAGAAAAAGTCTGTGAGTTTGACAAAGACTTCCCAGCTTTATTTAAGTTTCGCAGACCAGGACAATGGCAACCAATATGATTCGAGGAGCAATCATACATTGGTCCCCCTTGAAACAGGCAATACAATTCCTGTATTATGTTTTTATGCTAAACAAAATCTAAAAACGAATTTTTTTAAGGAAATCTGTCATGGAGCAAGGCAACCAAAATTTATTATCCATCCAAGAAAAATCAATACTGAATTACATAGACCGAATGTGGGAAATCCTTCCTTTTGTGTTTTCCTTTTGTGCGCTAATGGAAGCCATGCTGTTTTTCTTGACCAGCGGGAAATCCTACACAGCAGAAGACCCAAACTACATAAAGAAAAGCTGGACGCTATTTGAATCCTTTTTACCAACAATTTTGTCCTTTGCTTTTTACTTTCCATGTTATCGGCTTTATAAAAACAAAAGATCCAACTTCCACATGAAAAAAACTTATTACCAGACGATACTCTATCTTTCCATAAGTTCCTATGTTTTCATTCACAACGGATACACCATTTTGCTTGCAATGTATATAGTCCCAATCATCACAAGTTGTGCGTTCGGCAAAAGCGCCGTAATGCGCAGCCTTAAATATTCCACATTGTGCATAATCATCTATGCGCTGGTTCAGACCATAAGAACGCATTCTTCATTTTACATACCTATCTCCGCAATCATTGAAATGATTGTTGTGTTTTCCACATTGATTGCACTTAACATGAGCCAACAATACAACGAAGTGTTCGCCGAAACCGCCCATGCGCTGCAACATTCCGATGAACTGACAAACAAACTGCACACTGATTCCCTGACGAATTCTTATACCCGTGAAAAACTTGAAGAAGACATAAAAAACAACGTGCCCGCAAAATCAATCGCTTTTGTTGACATAGACAACTTCAAGAACATAAACGACAAGCATGGACATGACAAGGGCGACTGGGTTCTGGAGGAATTCGTATGGATTGTTTCGGAAGAAGGGATAAGCATATATAGATTCGGTGGCGACGAGTTTGTGATATCAAGCAGTCAAAGTGCGGAAGAACTTTATGAGCGGATAGTCTACAAGACCGAAAATTTCAAATACGAAACGAAAAAAAAATTGGGACAGGCGGTGACAATCTCTTGTGGAATAATCCACACAGAAGAATTCACCCATGAAAGCATAAAAAGAGCGGACGAACTAATGTATGAAATAAAAAAGACAGGGAAAAACCTTATAAAAATCTTGGATTAATCTTTGCATGTAGCATTATTTGAGACACCACCTCCATTACAGTGAAAACACAAACGAAGGAGGTTTTTCCATGGGCAAGGCAGAAATTTTACAGTTTTTTTTTCTAATCGCAGTTGGCATTTACATTGCAATCCAATTGTTGTAACACATTTGAAGTTGCCTACAATCGGACAATGGGATAGAATAGTTTTATGAGAATTCTTTTCGCGGCAGTCAACGCCTCCTACAGTCATACAAATTTGGCTGCAAGAACTATCACGGAATTTGTAAGGAAGTACAACAAAAATTCCATAATTCATTTTAGAGAATGGACGATAAACCAAAGCCACTGGGAAATCCTTGAAGGAATACATTCCTTTTGTCCGGATTTGGTGCTTTTTCCAACATATATCTGGAACGCGCTCATGGTTGAAAATCTAATAAACGACGCAAAAAAAATTCTTCCAAATTGCATGATCGGTGCAGGAGGCCCTGAGTTCGCCTACAATGCGCCAGCCTACATGCAAAAGCTGCCACAACTGGACTTCGTGGCAGCGGGAGAAGGAGAACAGACAATACTGGAAATATCTTTGCTGAAAGATTTTTCATCCGGCTCGTTAAAAAAAGTAAACGGCTTGTTTTACAGGGAACAAAATGAAATCATGTTTTCCGGGGAAAGAAAGCTAATATGTGACTTGGAAACCATTCCGTTCCCCTACCCTGAAATAACGGAAAGCGACAACAAAATCTATTATTACGAGTCTTCCAGAGGCTGTCCGTTTGCCTGCGCCTATTGCATGTCCTCAATTGAACGCAATGTAAGGTTTATGCCGTTGAACCGTGTTTTTTTCGACTTGCAAAAGTTCCTTGACGCAAATGTCCGTCTGGTGAAATTCGTTGACAGAACATACAACATTGACGAAAACCGCTACATTGCGATTTGGGAGTACATTTTGAAGAACCACAACGGCAAGACTATGTTCCATTTTGAGATAGAAGCAGAATTATTGACAGAAAAAGCGATTGTTTTTTTGAGGAGCGTCCCCAAAGGAATAATGCAGTTTGAAATCGGCCTTCAGTCTGCAAACAAAAAGACATTGAAAGCCGTAAACCGTTCCAGCGACATAGAATTGTTGGCCTACAACGTAAAACAAATTCCACGGACAATCCACAGGCATTTGGATTTGATTGCAGGTCTTCCATATGAAGACTTGGAAAGTTTTGGAAAATCCTTTGACTTTGCCATGGACTTGAAACCCGACATGCTGCAGCTGGGGTTCTTGAAAATTCTGCACGGTACACAAATGCAATCCTACGCAAAGCAAAACGGGTGGGAATGGACGGAAAATCCCGTCTACGAAATTTTGTCCACGCCTTGCATGCCGTTCAAGGACATGGTTTTTCTTAAACATGTTGAAATTTTGTTGGATGCCTATTGGAACGGCGGGGCTTTTAGTGCAACGATGGAACACATAGGCAAAAAACAAGGCTTTTGGGATTTCTTTAGCCAACTTGCTCGCCAGGCGGAAGCCGACGGAGTTTTTGAAATGCAACGGAAGGAATTGTTTTGGTTTGAATATTTGGCGTTGAAAAGCGACAAGACAACGAAGGAGTTTATCAGGTTTGACTTCATAAAATCGGGGAAAAAAGGAAATTTTCCCAGCTGGTATGAACGCAGGTACAACAAGGACAATCATCGCAAGGCCTTGGAACAAAATGGTGGCATAACGAATGCCCGCATGGACTTCGCATATTCCGACTACGATGAATTTTTTGTGAACCCGCTTGAGCAGAACGTACATGAACATAACGTTCCTTGCCGCATCTTGTTTTTTTACGCCAGAAAAGACGGAACAGGAACAAACAGGCAGTTGCGCTTGTAGCTTTGATTAAACGGAGAGTTGTTAAGTACAAAAAACATCTTATTCAGTGCTATTATTTCTAACTATTTTATCGCCGTAAAAATTAGAATACCATTTTTATAAAAAAACTTTTTGTCAATAAATAGTTCTTCCAATTTCCTATAATTTTCTTCAATCCATATAATGTCTTGTTTATGTTTTTCCTCTTGTTCCAATTCATACAATTTTTCTAAATCACCCTTAATATAAGAAAAATTAGATTTTAAAATAAATTCTCTTTCTTCTCTACTTTTGTTAATCGTATTTACACTAGCTTCATACAAATGAATATCTCTGAATTCTAATGTATAAAGCCAATCATACACCTCTCTTCCACAATGTCTATACCCAGTCAGTGGAACATAGTCTGAAATATTCAAAAAATGTGGAACAAGGTTTTCTTTATCAGGATGTGCAAGAACAAGAGAGTCATCTACTTCTCTGATAAAAATACATGAGTTAACTCCCATCACCTTATATAATGTTTTTAATAAACTAAAAGGATGTAACAGATGTAGTAATACCAAGGGCACGGTCACAAAATCAAAGTGAGATATACCATTTTCATTCATAATGTCACATAATTTTTCATAGAAATCTGGCGATTCACAATCAGCAGAATAAAAGTGTTGATTACCAGTAGCCAACATATTAGCTTCTGCAATAATATTCTTATCTATATCTATGCCAATAATAGTATCAATATTGTCAAAACTTTCTGTTCTACTTCTTATCCATTGACCATTATTACACCCTATATCCAAAAGTTTTACATTCTTTCTTTCTGACAAAACTTTTTTAATAATTGGTAAATCAATTTCTAAACTTAATTTTGTTTGTGTTGCAATTCGGGATTTTTCTGCTTCGTCATTAACATCATATTTATTGGCTATTCGACCACTTATATTACAAGAACTTTCATCAGAAGTTTTTACAGCAACAATACTCGTCAAAAACTCAATCATCTTTGACATACCTTCATTTTGAGTATAGTAAAATGCTTCGTTTATCCTTAAAGCACGAGGAAGTTCTTTTACAGAAATATTTTCAGTGATAAGAGATAGTAATAGAGATTTTTTCTTTACGCCGTTAAGAATATCTGTATTGAAATTTAACCATTCGTATTTCACATATTCAGACATTATATGTTCAATATTTGTACCAACTACAATCATGTGACTACTTTCATCTAATGCTTCGTCAATGGCGATCATATATTGAGATTTTCCCTTTTCTGAAATATTTACTGGACTAAAAAATACATTGTATCCTATACGTGTAAGTTCATCGTAAAGGTTTTTTGCTATAATATAATCTTCAGTTTGATTTCCATCAGAATCTGAAAATTTAAATGATATAAAAAAATCGTACATTCTATTTACCTTAACCTTCTATTCCAATGTATAAATTTATAAAATTCAATTTAAAAATTAAATCTTATATTTTTTCTAACCTTTTATTAGATTCAACTTATTTAATTAAGCAATCCTAGCGGTTGTTTTACAAAAACAAGAAAATCAATCCCTACATAAGTCTTATGGCAATACCAACAGAAGGACTTATTCGCCAAGTATTTGAATACAGAGAAGGAAACCCTATTGATTCTTTTGCATCATCCTTGATTTTTCCTTTACTTCTTCTAGTCGCATCGATATTTGTATATACAACGAAAAAATTACCAAGATGTACCATAAAGGTTGCACTTGCACCAAAAGATGTATATGAGTATGAACCAATTGTATCAAGCCCAAATGTACCAAAAAAACCAAGGAAAATATAATTATTATGTACTGGAGTAAAACCTACAGAAAGTGCCGTAAAAACTGATTCATCTTTTTGCGTGGGATAGTATTTTATAAAATCACATTCAACATTCAATTTTAAAGCTATATATGACATGCTGGTAACTGCGGAAAACGACAAACCTACAGGAGAGTTAATTTCGACAACATTACTGGGGTAGTCTATAGCTATTGGGGAAGTAAAATTTACACCTCCACCCAGATAACCTGTCATATAATTGTTTTGGCGTTTTTGTTCTCTAGCGGCCTTTTTCTGTTGTTGTTCCTTTTCTTTCTGTTCTGCAATTCTTTTTTCTTCTTGTTCTTGTTCAAGTTTTTCCTTTTCTTGTTCTTCTGCAATTATTTCAGCATTTGATTCTAAAATTTCCAAAATATCAGAGGTTTCTGTGTTTTCAGTTTCTTGAGAATTAGAATCATTTAAACTTTGCAAAATTTGATTTTGTATGTCTTCTATGTTTTGCAAATCTGAATTTTCTTGTGCATTCACAAAGCATAAAGAAAAAACACAAAATATAAATAAACATATAATTTTTTTCATAAAAAACTCCCAACAAAGGTGAGTTTAGTATTTACATTCCAAACTCACCAAGTTGAACAATTAAAATTCTTCGTTTGCCAAGGCAGCGTCAAT
>JAZSMM010000047.1:0-18016 GCA_045535895.1 Treponema sp. | reverse complement strand
CCGACTTCAACGAGGTTTCCTTTGAAATCCAAAACCTTCAGAACAAGGCCAACACAATTCCTTTGGTCATGCACACTTTTGACACCATTACTTATACCGACAAGCAGGTTGTATGCAGACAAAACGAACCGACAAACGATTTGTTCTTTATTGTCTCCGGTCGTTTTGCCGTATATTCCGACAGAAAGTTGGTTTCTGTGCTTACGCCAAACGACATGTTCATTGGTGAAATGTCCTTTCTTTTGAATGACAGGCGAAGCGCCACAATCTTGGCTGTGGGGAACTGCAAGTTGCTGCGGATTCCAAAGACATCTTTTTTGAATTTGATTCGCAGGCATCCCCACTACGGAATCTTTTTATCAAAACTTTTGGCGCAACGACTTGTCCGCCAGACGCAACGGACAACGGCCTTGACTGCGGAAGTTGAAGAGTTGAAAAATCGGATGAACATTCCCGACATGATTTGACGCAAAGGGCGTTGGAAATGTCTTTTATGTGAAAATCGATTTTATCAAGGATTTTATGTCTTTTACGCAAATTGTGCTTTCTTCTTGTTCCGGGGAAAGCACTTTTGTATATCCCAATGCGGCTGCGGCTTTTGCACGTTGTTTGATTCTGTTTACAGGACGTATCTCTCCTGCAAGGCTTAGTTCTCCCACCAAGACAGTGCTTTCTGGAACAGGAATGTCCGTTCGGGCTGAATACAATGCGACTGCCAATGCAGCGTCGATTGCACTTTCTGTAAGGCGTACTCCGCCGGCTACGTTTATGTATAAGTCTTGGTCGCTAAATCGCAATCCTATTCTTTTTTCCAACACGGCTGCGATGCGGCTTACCCTTGCGGAATCTATTTTGTCCGAATAAACTCTGGAAACAGCGGCTTTTGCAGGAACAGTCAGGGCTTGTATTTCCACAAGAAAAACACGGCTTCCTTCAAACACGGGAACAGAAGCCACTCCGGCTGGGATTGCCCCTGACCTTCGGGTTATAAAAAGAGCAGAAGGATCTTCCACGGCTGCAAGCCCGTTTTCTGTCATGGCGAATATGCCTAGTTCGTCTACAGAACCGAACCTGTTTTTCTGCGCCCGCAAGAACCTTACCTGCTCGTCGTTGCGTTCAAAAGAAATAACTGCGTCCACCATGTGTTCCAGAGACTTGGGGCCTGCTATTTGTCCTTCCTTTGTGACGTGGGCGGAAAGAAAAAGTACGGAATCCCTTTCTTTTACCCACGCAATCAATTCGTTTGCACAGAATTTCAACTGATTGACTGTACCGGGGACAACTCCTGCGTCGGGACTGTACACGGTCTGTATGGAATCCACCACAACAAAAACAGGGTTTAGGCTGTCCAAGGCAGACTCAATGTCACAAAGATGTGTAGTGCAAAGAATCTCCAAGTTGCCGCCCTTTATCTTTTCTGCAAGGTTCAACCTGTCGGCTCTTGCACGGATTTGTGCGGCGGATTCTTCACCTGAAACATAAAGAATGCGAGCCGTGGGCGTGGAATGGGAGATTTGTGATGCAGTCTGCAAAAGCAAGGTGGATTTCCCTATTCCGGGTTCACCGCCAATTAAAACGGCTGAACGCTTCATGGCGCCGCCTCCAAGCACCCGGTCGAATTCCTGTATTCCCGTGGAAAAGCGGCTTCCTTCCATGGGGTTTACTGTGGCAAGCGGAACAGGTTTTGCCCGTGTGCCGATTATTCCTCCTGCTCCTGAAAAAGAAGGTGAGCGGGAGTTGTCGTCCGCTATGCATTCAACAAAGCTGTTCCATTCTCCGCATTCAGGGCAGCGACCTAACCAACGTGGTTGGGTGTAATCGCAGGAATTGCATTTGTAAATGATTGAACCGTTTTTTTTCTTCGCCATGCCTATATAATGTATTCAGAAACTGGTAATGTCAATGTCCGACTTGTTGGAAGCCGCTTGTACTCGAATAAAAATTCCGTTTGGCATGCAGGCCGCCCATTCTCCGTTTTGTTTTACAGGCGAAGAAGCCACGCAGGTTTGGTTTGTGCATGGCGAACTTGTAAACCTTGCACAACCGTCTTGTATTTGTATCACAGACATGCCTTGTCTTCCTTCCAGTTCTATTTGGTCGTCCTTGTCCAATTGGTAGAGGAACTCACCGTTTGGTGTTGTTACAGCGAGAATCCCTTGTTCCTTTGCTTTGTTGTGCAGGACAAAAACGGAAGACATGCAAACAAATACGGCGAGCAAGATGACAGCATAGTCCAAAGGTCTTAGAAAGGATTGTTTCATTCTTCTTTCTGTTGCTGAACCGCCGTTTGCAACGCCTTGGGTTCTGTTGGGTTTACCAGCATGTCCAATATTGTAAAGAAAAGGATTATGATAAGCGGTCCAAGGATAAGACCGTTGAGTCCAAAGAATTTAAGCCCCCCAAGAATGGCAAAGAATATCACCAAAGGATGAACTTTTATTCTGTCTTTTAGGAACAACGGTCGCAAAAAATTGTCTAGCATGCTGACGCATACACCGCAAATTACAAGGAACAATATTCCTTTTATTACTCCGTCCGACAAGGCAATTCCTATTCCCACGGGAACCCATACTATTGCGGTCCCAAAAATTGGAATAAAAGAAGCAAACATGAGAATCACGGAAAAAAGCAATGCACCGTTCACTCCAAAGGCAAGCATAATTACAAAAGCCGCTGCACCTTGGTACAAGGCCACCAGAATATAGCCGGAAAACAGGTGGCGAGTTATCTCTGAAAACTTTTTCATAAGGGCTGCCATGTATTGGGGGTCTATCGGGATTGCCTTCGCAATCAGGGAGGCAAGATAACGTCCGTCCAAAAAACAAAAATACAGGGCAAATGCCACAAAGGCAAGTGAAACAAGAAAGTTGCCAGTGCCGCTTATGATAGAAGTTCCCATGGAAAAAAGTTTGGAACTGTATTGTTGCACAAGGTGTACAATGTTTGCCTTCAAGTCGACGTCTTTCAAGTCAACAAAATCCAAACTTAATTTTTCTGCAATGGAAGCTATTGCTCTTCCAATTCCTGAGTCTGTAAAGAAATTTGGATTATTGGACACAAAGTTTTCTATTGATTTTAGAAAAGACAACAGTTGCTGGACAAGTGCAAATGCCATCCCGACAATCGGTCCGATTATGACAAGCAACGTTCCAATGGAAAAAAGCGCCGCCAGCATATGTCTTTTGAACTGGAAGAACCGTTTTTTTTCATCTAATCTTTTTATGCAAAGTCTGTGCAATGGATTCAGCAATATGTAGAGCAATATTGTCCATAGAATCACCGTGAAAAAAGGCCTCATCATGCCGACAATCAAGGCAAACATAAAGGCAAAGAGCGCAAAAATAAAAACAGTTTGAAGGGTTCTTTTGTTGTCCATATGTCAAATATATATAGGCAAAAAACGCAAGTCAATGCCTCTCATGTAAATGACATTTTGCTTTCAGGTTCTATGCAGATATGCTGAAAATGGCTCCAGGTTGTATTGCTGCCGCACCGGGCATAAAGGGATTTGTTTCTGCCAACTTTAAAGCTGTTTGCAATTGGTTCTGATAGTTTTGTATTAAAGAATCAATTCGGGCTTCGTCTTTTGACACAAGTTGTTCATTTGGGGCATATGCTTTGTTTTGGCTTTTTACGGTGGACAATTGGTCGATTAGGATGTTTAGAATCTGCAATTTGCTCAAATTCACGCCACGTTGATTTTGTTCTGCGGCAATTCCTGATATGTGTTCAAGCTGCGAGTATACAACATACTGGGGATTGACAGGTACTTGTACTTTTGAACCTATGCTGTTTATGACCGAGTTGTATGAATATGCATTTGCCGTACTGATATTAGAAACCATTGCAAAACCTCATCTCTAATATCGGTTGCAAGTTGATTTAGTTTAGAAAATTGTTTTTAGTTAAACTGCTTTGACCATTCTGTTATCAATTGGTCCATTGTTTTAGACGGAACTTCGTGCGCTGTGTCGGTCGCGTTTTCCAGCCAAGGAATTACAACACGGCTTTTAAGGCTTTCCCATCTTGGTGGCAGGGTGTTTGGCGGGTTGAGATAATCCGCAGCAGGAATGTTGCCCAAAAGAGCTTTGTAATATAAAGGGAAAATCCTTTCGTTTACGTTTTTTATGGCAGAAAATCCACCGGAAATACCAAATGTGGACGCACTCAAGTTCATGGAAGCACTTCTTTCAAGAAGGTTGCGTTGAGTTTCTTCTTTTGTTAGCCATGCTATGAATTTTTCTGCTCCTTCCGGGTTGTTTGCTTTCTTGTACAAGCCTAGATAGACCATATCGTCTTCCAAAGGAATTTGTCCGTTGTTGTGTATCCAGCGGAAATCTATTTCCTGTAGTTGGTCTTCCGGGAGTGCAAAAAGTTCCGCACTGGTTGTATAGGCAAAAAGACATCTTCCGGAAACAACTTGCTTGTAGCTTGGGGTGTATAAATATTTGAATTCAAAATCGTTTTCTGCGGAAGTCGATGTGTTGGCGGTTTTTGTCCAGTCTCTAAGGTAGTTGACGGTTTTGTCCAAATTGAAGTCGTTCCAACTGAACAAATTCTCTTTTTCCTTGAAATCGACATTATTTATGTTTGCCACAAGATGCATAAACCGGCTGTCCCAATTTGGAGCAAAGCCCATATGTGTATATATGCCGGACTTGTTCGTTTTGTTGTAGGTTGCGGCTATGTCCTTGATTTGGTCCAGATTTATGATGTGGTTTTCTTGTACATAGGATTTGTTGTGCTTGGAAAAAATTACCGCAGGAATATTAAAGCTGACAGGAAGCAGATATTGTTTGTCGTTGATATAGCCGGTGTTCAATAGCTGCGGATAAAATATGGAAGGATTTATCTGCTGTTCGCTGAAAAGATAGTCCATTGGCCTGAAATTCTTTTTCACAGACTGGTTCTTTAACAACGGACCTATTACAATGTCCGGGGCTTGTTCATCCTTTGCGACGGGCAGGGATTCTACAGGTTTTTCTTTGTAGATTACCATCACCCGTGTGAGGTCTTGTGAAGCGTTGAAAAGTTCCGCATATGACGCGAATTCCTTTTGGTTTGTCCATACTATTACAGGTTTGCTTTTCCCTCTGTTACAAGAAAAGCCGAACACAATAAAAACAAAGATAAAAGAAAACGCAAAAATACGCCTGAAAAAACAGCTCATGTTGTTTGTCTTATGAATTCGCCATCTGGTCAGCCACAGCATATATAGCGGAATAAACTTCTTCAATAAGTTGCTCGTCTATGCTGGAGAACGCCACCCTAAGGGTTTTGCTGTCTATTGCCACAGTCCCAATGCCTTGTTGGGAAAGCAGTTTTTGTCGCAACTGTTCCGCATCTATTCCTGTGCATTGCAGGCTCATAAAATAACCGGAATTGAACGGCATGGGCTGCAAGGTTGAGTTGTCCTTTTGGGTTTCCAGAAATTTGTGTACTTTTCTGTAACGTCTTTCAAGCATTTCCCTGTACTCTTTTTTTTCTGCTTCCAAAGTTGCTTCTTTGAAGGCGTTCAACAAAATGGACTGGGATGGTGTGGAACAGCATGAAACAGAAGATCGTATGTCGCCCATCAGTTTTTTTATCAGGGCGTCGTAGTGTTCGTCTTTAAGGTTCTTGCCAGCAAATGTTATGAAACCGCATCTAAAGCCCCACACAAAGTCTTCTTTTGTGGGACCGTCTATTTTTGCCACAAAGACGTTTTCATGGATGTCCGCTAGATATGCAAAAATGGACTGTGGTTCTATGTCGTCTTCATAGTCCAAGCCAAAGTATGCGTCGTCACACCAAACCATTATTTTGGTTCCCTTCTTGGCTTGTTCAAGAATGATGTCGCATATGGCTGCTGCTTCGCTTTTTGTCGGGGAATACCCAGAAGGATTTTGTGGAAAATTCAACAGTATGCAAAGTTTTCCCGAAGTTGCGTTTTCTTCAATGGCTTTTTTGAATGCAGCTGTATTAAAACCCTGGTCAAGACCTGTTCCGGTGAACATTTCAAACTGGCGAAGGATGGCCTGTCGTCGGGATTCTGCAATAAGTATGTAGTTGTCCCATGACGGATTTGCCACCAAAAGAACATCGCCTTGTGAAAGGAACAAATCGCACAAATACGATATTCCTGCCGTCAATCCAGGAACAACCACAGGAAGCGAGAAGTTTTTTCCTTTTAGAGAAGGGTTTTTTTGCAATATTTTTTCTTTCCACAAGGAACGCAAGTCAGGGTTACCTGCGGTTGGAGCATATGCCACTAGTTCTTGGCTTGTCAAAGTTGGCGCTTGCTTTTGTATGCAAGGCAACGTGACAGGCTTGCCGTTGCAAACTGTCATACCTATGGTTGCGTTTGCCTTTTTGCCAAGTTGTTTTGCTTCATTGCTTTGGGCAATTATGCCTTTGGGAAAATACATGCGTTTGCCAAAGTCCGACAACAACATGCCTGCTGTGGTGTTTTTTAAAATATCGTTCAATTCTTGTGCTAGACAGTGTTCCATGATAAAATGTATTATCGTGAAAGTAGGTTTTCGTGTCAATGGTATGTTGATTAGCCTGCGGTTTGATAGAAAATCATGTAAAACTTTACCTTTTTATGAAGCAAGGGGATAAAAAATATGCCTTCGTCTAAGGTTGATTCGGCTGCGTTTGAGCGCTGCCAAGAAGTTGTGAATAAGTGCAGGGAAGAAATTGCCAAACGCATTGTTGGGCAGGGTTCTGTTGTAGAAGGTATTTTGACGGCAGTTGTGGCTGGCGGCCATGTACTTTTGGAAGGTGTTCCCGGTCTTGCAAAAACCCTTGTTGTAAAGACGTTTTCGCAAATATCCGGGTTGGATTTCAAACGAATACAATTCACGCCGGATTTGCTTCCGGCTGATATAACCGGTACTTTGATATATGAACAAAATACCGGACGGTTTTCTGTTCGCAAAGGACCTGTCTTTGCAAATCTTGTATTGGCGGATGAAATAAATCGTGCTCCTGCGAAAGTTCAGTCTGCTTTGCTGGAAGCCATGGCGGAAAAACAGGTGACGATAGGGGAAGAAACATATGGTCTGCCACAACCGTTTTTTGTTCTTGCGACCCAAAACCCGATTGAGCAGGAAGGAACTTACAATTTACCAGAAGCGGAACTTGACCGCTTTCTTTTGAAATTGGTTGTTTCTTATCCTTCCCCAAGCGAAGAAGTCAAAATACTGCAAGGTGGAGGTCAGCCGGAGCTTGTTCCTGTAAAGAAAATCCTTTCCGCCAAGGATTTGGAAGATTTTAGATGTCTTTTGGACAAAGTTGCTTGCGACGAAAAAATTCTGGAATACATAGTGTCCATTGTTTCTGCTACAAGACCTCCCGCCGCGCGCAATGCAACTTCTGTTCGTGGTTCTTCTGGTGTGCGTGTTGCTTCTGCAAAGACAAGGGAAGACATACATTCCTATATTTCTTTTGGGGCTTCTCCTAGGGCGGGAATTGCACTTTGCCGTTGTGCAAAGGCTGCGGCAATGTTTCAAGGGCGTTCATTTGTTTTGCCTGAAGATGTAAAATCTGCCGCTCCTGCGGTTTTACGGCACAGGCTGGTTCTTTCGTACGAAGCTGCTGCAGATGGAATAACGGCAGATGACTTGATTGCCAGAATTCTGGCTTTGCTACCTGTTCCGTGATGAAAGACAAGACGGTTAGCGCGGAGTCCTTTTTAAGGCGAGCCAGTTCCTTGAGGCTTTCTTCCAAGGTAATTTCAGACGGAATACGCTCTGGTTCTTTTCGTTCTGTTTATCGTGGCCGTGGAATAGAATTCAGCGGTGTTCGCGAATATTTACGGGGCGATGATGTGCGTTCAATAGATTGGAACGTCACTGCCCGCATGGGAAAGGCTTTTGTCAAGCAGTTTGAAGAAGACAGGGAGCTGGTTCTTTTTTTGATTGTGGATGCTTCTCTTTCCATGGGAACAGGTTCATTTGGTAAAACTAGACTTTACACAGCTTGCGAGGTTGCATCTCTTTGTGCTTTTGCGGCGGAACATACGGGAAGTCCTGTAGGGCTGGTTGTTTTTGACGGGGACATTTCTTTCTGTTGTGAACCAAAGGCCGGCAGGGAGCAAGTCATGCTTTTGCTTTCCAGGTTGGACGGTGTCCTTTCAAATGATTTTGGCAAAGATGGCAGGTCAAAAGGTTCTGCATTGGAACGTGCATTGAGGGGAGCATCTCTTCTTTTGAAAAAGCGTTCTCTTGTTCTGGTTGTATCTGATTTCCGTACCGCAGGTTATGAAAAATCCCTTGGTGTCTTGAGTTCAAAGCATGACGTGGTTGCTGTGCGAGTTACCGATTCCATGGATTTGGAGTTGCCTGACGTTGGTTGTGTTCCTTTTGTTGACCTTGAGTCTGGATTTAAACAAAGGCTTCCAACCAATTCTGTTGCATTCCGCCGGGCATGGCGGGACGACAACCGCCAGCGCCTGGAGCGGTGGCAGGCACAATGCATTCGTAGGGGAGCCGTTCCTTTGGAGATTTCCACGGAAGACGACTGTGTGCAGCGGCTCAATCAGTTCTTTTCAATGCGGGAGGGACAGTGAAAAAATCCTTTCTTGCGTTTTTGGTGTTGTTTTTTTCTTGTGCAAGCTCTTTTGCCATGGAATCTTCTTTGAGCATAAAAATTGCTTCTTCTGTTTTGGTTCCCATGGAAATTTATGTGGGCGACACGGCGGAACTGCGCTGCGAACTTTCCACACAGCGGCTTTTGCTTTCAGAAGATGTTGAACATGACGTTTTTGTGCCTCAAGAAGAATTTGACGCAAAAGATTTTACGCTGGTAAAACTTGAACTCAAAAAAATAGAAGCGGGATATGAGTTGACTGTTTTTTTTATTCCTTGGAAGACGGGAAATCTTTTTTTGCCGCCTGTTGAGTTGAACTGCTTTCCTTCCAATATTTTGGAAGACATTGTAGAAATCCACTTGCCAGAAGTAACGGTGGGGTCTCTTTCTGAAAAGCTACATGAAAATGAAATACGTCCCATTGTGCCGCCTGTTCTTGTTCCCGGGACGATTTATGTTGTTTATGCTTTGATTATATTGGCCCTTGTTGTCTTGATTTTTCTTGTTGTGTTGTGCATTAAATTTAAAAGTTTCCTTGGGCTTTGGACGGATTTACTTGTTCGCTTTAAGTTTTCACGGAATTATCGCAGGTTGGTTTCCAGGTTAAAAAAAATACGAAAAAACTGTTGTTCGGATTCTGCCTTTGCGGAAGATTTGGAAAAGGCTGTTAGGATTTACCTTGAAAAACGCTTTGCACATCCGTTCCATTCCGTCACTTCCTCGGAAATTCCTTTTGTGTTTGATGACATTTTTGTCGGAATGCTTTCGCCTGAACAACAAGGTGCGGTGGATGAGATTTGCGCTGTTTTGCGCAGGTGCGATTATATACGGTATGCTCCTGATGTTGTCATGGAACAAGGTGAACACAATGAATTGATTGACAGAGTTGTAAACGCAGCAACTTTTTTTGAAAAGGAGGAAAAATAATGCCCGTGGTTCAACATCCTGGTGCTTTTTTCCTTCTTCTTGCTGTGCCAGCCTTGTATGTTTTGCGCCGGTTGGGTTTGTTAAAAAAACCGTCTTTTTCCGTTACAATGGCGGACTGGAACGGAATGCCTTTTGTATGGGCTAGGCCTTTGGAAAGGTTTGTGCACTTGTTTTCTGGGGTTTTGTTTGTTTGTGGTTATATATGTGTTGTAATTGCTATGGCAGATCCCGTGATTGTTAGACAAGAAAAAGTATATACTTCCAGAGGAACTGAAATTCTTTTTGTCCTGGACACAAGCCCTTCCATGGCAGCAAAAGACGTAGCAGAAATGAGTAGGCTTGAAGCCGCAAAAATAGCTGTAAGGCAAATGCTGCCGGACTCCGGTGGAACGGCTTTTGGACTTGTCGCCATGGGTTCTGAAGCTGCGTTGATTGTTCCGCCTACAATAGACAAGGATTTGTTTGTGTCTCAGTTGGACACTTTGTATGTGGGAATGCTAGGTGATGGAACCGCCATAGGGGAGGGCGTTAGTACTGCTGTTTATCATTTGGCTGCGTCTTCTGCTCCAAAGAAATGTGTTGTTGTTGTAACGGACGGTGAAAACAACGCCGGTAAAATTCATCCGCAGACGGGAGCGCGTCTTGCCAAAGACCACGGGGTTGTCCTTTATACGCTTGGCATTGGAACTCACGGGTCTGTTCCCATTGAATATGTGGATCCGGTTTCTGGAAAGGTTTATTCTGGTTACCTTGATTCCCAGTTTGACTCGGCTTCGCTAGAAGAATTGGCGGATTATGCCGGCGGCAGATATTTTGGAGTGGAAACCAGCGGTGCCTTGTATTCTGCGCTTTCCATGATTTCCAACAGTGAGCAAACAGTACAGACTTTTTACCTAAAGACTTTGGAGGAATCGCATTACGATATATTCTTAGGTGTTGCGGCATTGATGTTTGTTGCGGCATGGTTGTTGCGCCGTTTGTATATTGGAGAACAAATTTGATTGATAATTTTTCTTGTGAACGCCCTTGGGCTTTTTATGGGCTTGTGTTTGTTGTCCCCGCCGTCATATTGTCGTTGGTTCGGTATTTTCGTCTTTCCAGAAATTCTTTTTTGGGAACGGGGAATACGCTTGTTCATATGCGCAAAAGCCTTGTTTCCAGAATGGTTTGTTGGAGTTTTGCTTGGACAATGCTTGTAACGGCTTTTAGCGGTATTTCATGGGGAACGGAGCTAAAGCCCGTCCACCAAAGTGGTGCTTCCGTTTCTTTTGTCTTCGACATTTCCCATAGCATGACGGCCAAGGACGTTTTTGTGAAGGGTGAAGCTCCAATCTCACGGTTGCAGGCTTGCTCTTCATATGCGGACGCTCTTTTGGATAAATTGGACGGGGTTGACGTTTCTGCGGTCATTGCAAAGGGAGACGGTATTGTTGCCGTCCCCCAAACGAATGACAAAAACGCCATCCGCTCCCTTCTTCCATCTCTTTCACCGTGGCTTATGACTTCTGTAGGAAGCAGCATAGGAAACGGCATATCACAGGCAGCGTCTTCTTTTCCTTTGCATTCCGTAGCTTCCCGTACGATTGTGGTTTTTACAGACGGAGAAGAAACAGACGGAATTATGTCAAAAATGGCAGAGGACGTTGTGAAGTCCGGCATCCAACTGGTTTTTTTGGGCTTTGGGGATGAAAAGGAAACCCAGATACTTAGCGGTGACGGGCAAACATATGTCCAGACAGCCTTGAGAGCAAATGAGTTGGAAAATGTTGTGGAGTCTGTAAACGCCACTTTTTCTAACATATCTCAAAGGCAGCGTTTGTCTGGTCTTGGAACGGTTGCTTCAAAGGCATTTTTTATTCCTGCACAAAAATTTGGTTCGGCACATGAACTTGTAGACATAATAAAAAACTCAAGCACAACTTCTTCTTTGTCCGGTACGGTGTATGAAGTGCAAGGAATACCTAGGTGGAAGCTTTTTTGCACCCTTGCGTTGATATGTCTTTTTTTGGGCTTTGTCTTGGCGGAATTCAATTTAGCGAGTTTTTTTGTAAAATCAAATTCTACCAATGCAATGATTGTTGTTTTTGTGGTTTTTTCTTCTGTTGTTTTCCAAGGTTGTTCTTCTGACTGGGAAGGTTCTTCCAAAATCCTTGAGGGGACTTTCCATTGGTATCAAAAAGACTTTCGTGAAGCGGTGACTAGTTTTATGCAAACCACCGAATACGCACAAGCCAATGACAACCAAACGCTTTATCAATATGGGTTGTATGGACTTGCCACCACTTACCTTGTACAAGGAGAAACGCCCGCCGCATTTGAACGTTTTGAACAGATGTCGGAGCAAGCCCCCGACAGGTTGAAATTTGCGACTTTATATAACATTGGGATAATATCTTACAGAAACGGAAAATATGAGGATGCCGCGCGTTTTTTTAGGAAGGCTTTGCTAGAAGACGGGTCAAATGTTGATGCAAAAATAAATTTGGAGCTTTCTTTGCGGCAGATTTCGGTGAAATCTGCGGAAGTTGCGCAAGAGATGATGCCAACGCAAGAAAACAAAGAAGATTCTAGAATGGAAAATACAATTTTTTCGCTTATACGGGAGAAGGAACAGGATAAATGGAAAAATCAGCAAACACAGGAAAAATCCGATTCCACATTGGACTATTAAACAAAATCTATAAATTCGTCTTTCCATTTGTTTTTCTTTTTACCAGTGTGTTTGCTTATACTCAGCAATCTATTTCTTCTTTGACTGTCGTGCCAGAAGCTGAATGGTTTTTCACAGGGGAGGATGCAGGTTTTTTGTTGCAAATACCTGATGTTTCTCCACGCCAAGTTACGGTCAATATAAAGTCCATGCCTGCCGGCGTAAAATTCGTTTCATCCTACAAAGAAGATTTTTTGCATGAAGGCAAGCGTGGAACTTCCGTTAAGTTTTGGTTTGTGTTTGAAGAACCCGGTGTAATGCAACTTCCACCGATGGAGATTCAAGTTGGTTGGCGCAGGGTTCTTGTTCCGTTTTTGCCGGTCACCGTCTATATGAACCCAGTCTTTTTAATGCCGGAACTTGCTGTGGATTTCAAGGATGCCAAGGGTAATGCCATTATGCCGGATTCTACAGGGAAGGTGGTTGTTTCTGCAGGGGATTCCACTTTTATGCTTGTGTCCGTATTGTATGCCTCGCAGGTTACGCAGGTTGACTGGCAGCTTTCGCAAAACGCACTTTTGAGCGAACTTGAACGCTATCCCATTGCGGACTTGGAGTCTAAACCTTTTTCTTTTTCGCCAAAAGCAGAACCCGTCGTTTTGTTTGATTGGATTCCGTTAGAGCAAGGCGTATGTTCTCTTCCTGATGTTCGTGTCTCTGTGGTTTCCTATGGTGGACAGCGAATGGAACTTGCCCTTCCTTCTGTTGTAGTTGAATCTACCCTAAACACTGTAAAAAAAATATTGGATAATCCTGTCCCCAAGGCTTTGGAACAAGCCTTCTTTGAACCTTTACAAAAGGATGAGGTCAGCGGCGACAAAATTGTATTTGACATGGCTGTTCCAACTACCTTGGCAAAACTTAGAGTTCAGGAAAGATTTTCCTTGCCTTTTTCTGGTTCGTTTGCAGCAAGGGAAGAATACGAAAGGCAGTTGGGACTTGCCCAGACAAATTCTGAAAGGTCCGTGCCTTTGGTGATTTGTTTTTGGGTTTTGGCGGCTGTGGGTTTTATTTTTCTGCTGATTTTTATATGCCTAAAGAAAAAGTACATCGTAATTGCCATGGCTTTTGTCGCTTTGGCTTTTGCGGTCTTTGGGATTGTGTATGGACTTCCGTTGTTCTCTGAAACCGGGGTTTTTGTGGGCGGTGCGGTGCATTCTATACCAGAAGAAAATTCTGGAACGGCGGCTCCCATACTGCCTTTGTCCGTTGTCTCTGTTTTGGAAAGCACAGGAAATTGGCTTTATGTGGAATTCGGAGCGACCGGCGGTTGGGTGCCACGGGATTCCGTCATAAAAATATCCCGTTCTTTGTTGGAGGAATAAAGTGGATTTTGGTGATATTCTTGCCCAGTGGGAGGAAGTTTCCAAGAAAGAGTCTGGGCGAAAAAATAAAGATGAAAATGTTCCCAGGAAAAGACTTGCAAACGCTCCTTCTTTTGAAGTGGAAGGGAAAAATTCTACACAAACTGATGTCCATAAAGGAAAAAGGGAGCCTTTGTCAAATGAAAATTTGCCTAAGGCTAACCCTATGGATGTTTGGCTAAGGCGTTACGGTGTTATAGACAAAGACGTTGCCTTGGAACGATTCCAACAGCAAGAACAAGAGAGTGACCGGGAATATTTGAAAAAACTGCCCCCGGAAGCGACAATAGATTTGCATGGTCTTACAAGGGATGAAGCATGGAACAAATTGGACGGTTTTGTACGGGAATGTTCACGGAGGGGCTTGAAAAAAATTTTGATTGTGCACGGGAAGGGAAACCATTGCAATGCCTGCCAAGGAGAACCTTCTGTTTTGTCCGCAATGGTCCGTTCTTTTATAGAAAGCGACAAAAGGCTGGGGGCTTCTGGTCATCCTGACAAAAGACTTGGCGGAACAGGTGCGACATGGGTAATGATTAAAAAAAACACCTAAAGCACTTGAAACACTTGTAACAACATGGATAATTTATTATTTTTTATTTAACGAGGTTAAGCTGAATGGATGATTTGTACGCAGTGCTTGGAGTTTCCAAAACAGCATCTGCAGATGAAATAAAGAAAGCGTATCGTGACGCAGCTTTTAAATACCACCCCGACAGAAACCCCGGGGATGCTGACGCAGAAGAGAAATTCAAAAAGATAAATTCCGCATATGCAGTGCTTAGCGATCCATCTCAGCGCGCTCAGTATGACCGTTATGGTTCTACAGAAAGTCAAAGTTATGGTTCTTACGGCCAGCAGCAAACTTATAATCCTTTCGAGGAAATGTTCGGCGGCAACGCTCACAATTATGGTTCTGACCGGCGTTATGAATATAATTGGACGACAAATCAGCGTGAAGAATATCAGCCTACAAGGGCAGAAGCCTTTTCAATGTTTCTTAGAAATGGAGTTGCGTTGTTTTTGGGGGTGTTTTTCTTTAGGTTTTCTTTCTTTATCCTTCCCATAGGTCCTTTCATAGCTATTGCCGTTATTATAAGCGGTTTTAAAGGCATTATTCGCTCGATAAAATACATGCTAAAAGCCAAGCCTAAGAACGGAGGTGGAACAGACTAAATTGTTTGGAACTAACGGGGAGTTTTGTGCTGCTAGCGCTCGCGGAAGATAATGCGTCCCCTGTTCAAATCGTAGGGTGACAATGCAACTTTTACACTGTCGCCAGGAACAATCCTGATGTAATGTTTGCGCATTTTGCCTGACAGGTGAGCCAAGATAACGTGTTTGTTTTTCAATTCAACGCGAAACATTGTGTTGGGCAATGCCTCGCGAACAATTCCTTCTACTTCGATTGCTTCCTCTTTTGTCACAGTTCCTCCAAAATTAAATACAAAATAAACAAAAAAAAGTTGTTTTTTTTGCATTTCATTCGTATAATTTTATGAGTAAATTAGTTGGTTGTCAACATAGGAGATAAGATATGGAAAAAGAATTTGTCCAGCGCATGAAAGAAAAAATGTTGGAAGAAAAAAAACAGATATTGGATTCTTTGTCAGCAAAGAACGATGATTCCAGAAAAATTCTTGAGGAAAATTCTGCAAGAGACAGCATAGACGAGACCGCCGATGCCGTGGCTTTGAGTATGCTTCAGTCTATGAGCGAAAAAGACATGAACCGCTTGAATCTGATAAATACAGCGCTTACAAGGATTGAAACAGGAAAATACGGGTTTTGCATGAAATGTGGAAAACAGATTCCAGAACCAAGGTTGGAATCCATTCCTTATGCGCTTCTTTGCGTTGAATGCAAGGCTGCTGACGAAAGACGCAATCGCTAAAGTATTTCTTTGAACGAAACAAAAAATTTTTCAACAGAAAGACCGTTGCGACGCAGGCATACCATTTCTTGATAGCCTGCGTCTTTTGCTTTTTGTATGGCAAAGTCAAAGGCACAGTCCAAGTCCTTTGAACAATGGGCGTCGGAGTTTATTGTTATGGGGACATTGTGTTGGTGCAACATTCTAAGGAACTCGCTGGAAGGATATGTGTCCTTGATTGAAAGACGTGCAATTCCTCCTGTGTTTATTTCTGCAATCACACCGGCTTTTGCAATTGCTTTTGCGGTCGCCTTTATCTCTGTTTTGTACCATAAATCTTGTTCGTCAAAAAAATGCAATATGTCGTTTCTTCTTTTGACGACATCGATATGGGCGATTATGTCGAAATCGCAGGTTTGCAGCATGTCCCGTTGGCGCGAAAAATAGTCTTGGACAAGTCTTTTGCCGTTGCCGTTGTAAAGGGATTTTAGCCCGTGTTCCACTTCTTCTACGGAACCGTCCACAGTGAACCAACCTTTTTCGTTTGACAAATAATGTACCGAACCAATTAGATAGTCGGGCTTGAATTCTTTGTATAAATCTTTTTTTGGCAAGGAAAAAGGCGGTAGATAGTCCGCTTCAAAGCCGCAGAGTATTTCTATTTTGTCTTTGTATAAATCCTGAACACGCCGTATTTCCTGCACGTATTTGTGGAAGTCGTTGGGCGCAATGTGCCAGTCCGTACCAAATGGAAAAAGGCTGTGGCCAGAAAACCCCAGGCAGGAGAACCCTTTTGATATTGCTTCTTTTACAATTTGTTCCGGGTTTTCCGTTCCGTCGCAAAACAAGGAATGTGTGTGGTAGTTTGTTTTCATTCTGTGGCCTTTGCCTCCAAATTTTTTATTAAATCCTGAAGTTGCTGCTTTTTGAAAGGTTTTACAAGTATTCCGTTCATTCCACAGTCTTTGTACTCTTGTTCCGCTTTTGGGTCTGGATTTGCCGAACAAGCGATTATCTGCCCTTTGAAGCCTTCTTGCCTAATTTTTTGCGCGGCTTCTGTTCCGTTGATGTCTGGCATTTGAATGTCCATGAAAATGATTGAAATTCCTTTTTGTTTTTTTGCCTTTTCTACGGCTTCCAAACCGCATTTTGCAGTTACAACATTGCAACCCAAGTCATGCAGAAATTTTTCCATTATTTTCAGGTTCACAGGATGGTCGTCCACTGCCAAGACAGTAGCATCCGTTTTCGTCTCTTGTTCTTTTTGCTTTGGGTGTTCTAGTTTGAGGCTTTCTTCTGCTGCAGGAAGTTCCAATGGCATTTGCATTGCGTCCAGAATCAAGTCGTGCAGTTTGTTGAATTTGACGGGTTTGTATAAATATCCGTTGAACCACGAAAGCATCTTCATTTTTGCTTCGCCGCCAAGCTGCCCTTCCGGCACAATCAAATATAGTTTTGTTCCGTTGATTTTTTTGTTGGCGTTTATTGTGGCGGCAAGCCTCCAGCCGTCCATTACGGGCATTGACATGTCAATGAAGACCAAATCGAACGCTTCGTTATAGTCGCAGGCATCCTCCATTTTCTGCAAGGCTTCCGGACCGGATTTTGCGGTATGGACGGAACTGATTCCCAAAGATTTGAGTTTTTCTACCATGCTTTCAAGGAAAATGGAACTGTCGTCGATAACGAGTACTTTTGCCTGAAAATTTTGCAATGGCACATGAACTTCGTTTTCTACAGGATGCAATGGCAGAGTGAAGTAGAATTCACTTCCGCCTTCAGGGTTGTCCCTGGTGCCAATCGTTCCTTTCATTAAAGATACCAAGTTGGAACATATCGCAAGCCCCAGTCCTGTTCCCCCGTATTTTCTTGCGGTTGACGTGTCTTCTTGTACATATTCGCAGAAGATGGCTTGCTTGCAATTGTCTGGAATCCCAATCCCTGTGTCAAAAATCCTGAAGACAAGTTCTTTCGCAAAGGTGTTTTCTGCGACTTCTACCTTCACCGCCACATAACCAGCGGATGTGAATTTGACCGCGTTTTTTACTATGTTGAGCAGAATCTGAAGAATACGCACTGGGTCGCCATAGATGTTTTCTGGGACTTTTGCGTCAAAAAAATCTGCAAGTTCCAAGCCTTTGTTGAATGCTTCTATACTGATTAAGTCAAGAACCTGCTCCGTTATGGATTTTATGTTGCATGGGACGCTTTCAATTAGAAGTTTTCCGTTTCTTATTTTTTCAAAGTCCAAGATGTCGTTTACAAGAGTGTGCAATATGTCTGCGCTGAAGGCAATCTGCCTAATGTATTCTTGTTGTTCATTGTCCAAGGATGTGTTTTTGATGAGCTCTGCCGTGCCTAGAATTGTTTGAATGGGAGTTCGTATTTCATGCAAGAACGATGCTAGTTGGCTGTTGTCCATGGACTTTAGTTTTCTTTCAGGGCTGAAATTGTTTTTTTGCGTTCGTAATTGTCTTCGAGGTAACGTAGGTCAACTATGCATGGCGCTAGATCTGATTCGGGGGATAGGATTTTTTCAGATATTAAGTCGGATATTTCCTTTGTTCC
>JAZSMM010000054.1:0-14734 GCA_045535895.1 Treponema sp. | reverse complement strand
GGTAAGACAGGCAGGATTGAACAACTTCCTTTAATTCCTGCAAAACAACAGGCTTTCTAAAAAAACATGTCGCATTCAAATCTTTGATTTGCTTTTCAATATCGGTATCTTGGCAGGCTGTAATTATTATTATGGTGGGATTCCCAAAAGAATCTGAATCTGCTATCTTTTTGCAAAGCTCAAAACCATTGACACCTGGAAGTCCCAAATCCAAAATCAATACATCGGGCTGTTCCCTTGTCATAATGGCACCGGCTTCAAAGCCGTCGAAAGCCTGAAAAATCGTTACAGTCGGAAAGTGCTTTTCAAAATATGTTTTTATTACAGTGTTTAAGCCACTTTCGTCCTCAACAATCAAAATTTTCATTTTAGTAGAATCAGCACAAACAGAAGACAATATATCTGGAATCCGCATTTTCCTGCCACTCATAAAAGAAACCAAGTCATCGGCATAAACACGATACTGCCCTCCAGGGGTGTTAAACGCTTTCAAATAACCGTTTCTTATCCAGTTTATTGCCGTTTGGTTGGCAACCCCACAGATATTTGCAACTTCAAGAGCAGAATATACTAACGTCTTATCAAAATCCTTTGCCATAAAATCCTCTGTCACCTTCCCTTAGAATATTTTTAAATATTGTTTGTTGTCCTGTTACAAAACCATATTATACATCACATCATAAAAAAAAGGAACTGTTTTATTAATGGTATTTTAACAAAAATTTAACAAAACATCAGTGCCACAACCTGTCAATGGAATTCTTGACTTTCAATGGAGAAAAACCCTTCCTAGTCAAGTACCGTCGTGCTTCTTCCGCACTTTTACCAAGCCTACGGCACTTTTCTATTGCACGCTGCAACACAAAATCCTCTCCAACTATATCAAAATAATCGGAAACGGCCTTCTCCGCTGTTTTACGGTCAACCCCCCTTGCACAAAGTTCGCTTATCAGTTTTGTCCTGCCTTCAGCGTGGCTAATGGAACGATTCCTAAGCCAGGCTTCTGCATAGCGGGTATCATTTAGCAAACCTTTTTCTTCCAAAAAATCCAAAGCCGTATTTATGCTTTGAAGAGCAAATCCTTTTCGCCTTAACTTTGTCAAAAGAATAAAACGGCTGTGCTCACTACGCTCAAGACAAGAAAGAGCAGCACGCTCCGCATTGTAAGCAAATCCGGCATTGGTCAAGTCCTCCAAATCCATATCAGAAAGCTCCAAGCCTTCATCCACAACTTCTGGCAGAACCCGTGTTAAATATGACAGACGTAAAAAAAAACAAGACCCCACAGAAAGCGTCAACTGAACGCAATCCTGCGAGATCCGTTTTATGGAAGTTACAACAATCACTAACGCTTGCTGAACTGGAAGCGACGGCGTGCACCACGCTGTCCGTATTTTTTACGTTCAACCATACGGGAATCACGTGTAAGGAACCCGTTGGCTTTTAGAGAAGCATAATTGGCTTGATCAACTTGCGTCAAAGCACGCGACAATCCATGAAGACAAGCACCAGCCTGTCCATTCAAACCACCGCCTGTTACATTTATAAGCACATCGAATTTATTTTCGCTTGCCGTTACCATAAGCGGCTGACGTACAATACGAATCTGTTCATCCGTGGCAAAATATTCATCCACATTTTTGCCGTTCACAATAATCTTTCCGCTGCCTTCACGCAGGAACACACGAGCAACGGCGGTCTTTCTTCTTCCTGTTCCAATTCCTATATTCTTAACCACAACAAACTCCTGTTAAATTTCCAACGTCTGGGGGTTTTGGGCAGCATGAGGATGAGTCTCACCTGCATAAATCTTCACGTTCTTGAACAATTTGCGTCCAAGTCGTCCATTCGGCAACATTCCTTTGATTGCAAGTTTAAGAGGGGCATCTGGATGGCGCTCAATCTTTTTTTCAAATGTGAAAGACTTTAATCCTCCGGCATAGCCAGTATGATGATAATACATCTTATCAGTAAATTTGGCACCTGTCACTGCGACTTTATCCGCATTGATAATCACTACATAATCACCCATCTCTTGGTTGGGTGTATATGTAACCTTGTGCTTCCCCCTAAGAATTGAAGCAACCTTGGCGGCAACCCGACCCAAGGGCTTTCCTGCCGCATCAATAACATACCAGTTACGCACAGCATCTCGTTCATTAACGAAAATGGTTTTCATATTTATACCTTAAAATAAAAAATAAAAGTTGTTTTGCAGAAAGACAACAGCATCGCCACCTTCCTACACCGACCAGGGTGAGCAGCCCTTTTCGGCACGCTTTTGCGCAGATATACGGGACTTAACTATACATCGAAGGCAGGTTTGATGTCAACACATACAGTGGAAGAAATCACGACCTGTCTGTTTACATGGCTTGGCGTAAAAAACCTCCTGTGATATACTAACTATATGAAACAAAAACAATGGTTTGAAAATGAAAATTTCTGGTTAAACTACGGACCAATCATGTTTGACAGCCAGCACTGGGCAGAAGCCCCGGACATTGCAGAAAAAATATGTAAAATTGCCGGCTTGGGGAAAGGCAGCAGAATCATGGATGCAGGCTGCGGACCTGGAAGAATAAGCGTGGAACTCGCACTGCTTGGCATGGATGTTACCGGGGTGGACAACATCAAACCATATTTGGATGCCGCACGGGAATCCGCAGAGGACGAAGGTGTAAAGCTCAATCTTTTGCAACAAGACTTGCGTTCCTTTGTGGCACAAGAACCTTTTGATGCGGTGGTAAACCTGTACACTTCCTTTGGATATTGTGCGACCATAGAAGAAGACATGAAAATCCTAAAAAATTTTGCACTTTCAGTGAAAGATGGCGGCTGGTTCATTATGGAAAGCAAAAGCAGAGAGATTGCCGTAAGGGATTTCACAGAAGGCGAATGGTTTGAACGTGCCGGGAAAACCGTTCTCACCGAATTTTCTGTGGACGGAGCATGGGAAGGTTTGCGTTCAAGGTGGATTTTGATAGACAACACAACGGGAGAAAGAATCGACCATGAATTCGTGCAACGATTATACTCAGCGGTGGAATTAAAGAGGCTTTTAATTGCTTCTGGGTTTGCCACAGCAGAAATTTATGGAGACTTTGATTTTTCGCCCTACAATGAAAAGGCTTCCACAATGGTAATAGTTTGCAGGAAATAGCAGGAAAGTTATGAAGCGTTTGGTCACAGTCGTTTTTGTCATATTTGCCGTAGTTTTGACGTTTCTTTTCATAAAAGGCGAACCAGAGGAAACCCAAGACAACGTAATAACAAGAGCTAAAACAATAACACCGATTTCAGGTATAGAGGAACAAGAAAATACCAGTGCAAACAAAGTATATGCAGAAGACTCTTCTTTGATTTCGTTAATTCCCCTTCGCAGCGACGAAACATTGTTGAACACGCTTGGAATAGATTTTGACAGTGACGGTTATGACGACCAAATCAATGCGATAAAAAAAACAAATAACCCGTATATATTCCTCCTCATTGGACTTTACAACCCATTCAGAGGGCAATACGACCGCACAACCGAAATAAAAACAGAGATAATACAAACGCAAACTTTTTCGTTTACTTGCATGGACATAATAGGAAACCATACGAACACATTGATTTACAGCGGCTTCTCTGAAACAGGCGAATCCATTATGAAGATTTTTTTGCCCCAAAAATCCGGCAACAATTTTTCCATTGATATGATTGGTGACTTTCGTTCAGACGGCTCTATTTTCGTTCAACAACTTGACCGCTACGACTCATATGAGGCACAGCAAGCCACGGGAGTTAGTTTTCCAGTTTGGGTATACAGCTCGGACGCATTCACAGGCGGCAACACCTTGGACCAGTTGCAGACAATGTACGTATGGAACCAAACACAAAGGCGTTTTGTGAAGTCAACGGAAAACCGTGTAGTGGAAAACAAAGTTGCGTCAAAAGAACTAAGCAGGATTCAAGACGGAACTGTAGAAACTTTCACAGGGCATCTAAACGGTTTGTGGTACAAAACAAGCACGACTTCAGAGAAAATTCGATATATATTCTTTAACCCGGAAAACAAGGAAATCATATTCCAGACAGACGACTCCCAAGAAGTTTATACATGGGTTTCAAGCACTCTCCGAAGGAATGGAATATACCTTTCTGCCGTGAACAGTTCAATCAACAACTTAACACGATTGATAGACATCTCTCTTACAGGCATTGATGAAATAAAAATCAGAAACCAAGACGACGTACGTATGCCCATAAAAGAAAGTAACTTATGGGACGGACAATACAAAAAGCAAACAAGCAAAAATGTTTTCACAAACAACGCAGAAAAAAAACTTGACATTCAAAACCTTTTAGAAAAACAAGGTAAATGGCTTGCAAACGGAACCGTGCAAATAGAGTTCACTGACGGAAAATACAACCTAAACGATAAAACAGGAAGGATTGCCACCAGTCAATACGGGCAAACCAATATATTGCAATTAAAAGGAACAACGGAAGAACCATTCTTTGACCATGAATCTTTTGAAGTGGAACTAGACGAAGACCAACCAACCACAATCCGACTTGCACCAGTGAATATAACGCCACTTTCCATAGAGCGTATAGACTTGCCAGCGATTACATTGGAAGCCGTCCAAGAAAAAGAAAGTTAGTTTTATTCTGCAAAGACCGGATAACTTTCAAACCCTGCCGTTTTCAAGCGCAAACCCATGGAAGGCGAACCATCGTCAGGAACAGTTACCACATAATAAACTGTACCGCTAGCACGTTTTTCTTCCGAAACAGAAGGGGAAAAACCTGCCGCACTAACTCGCTGAACCAATTTGTCCGCATTTTCCCTGTTACGGAAAAAGCCCAGTTGGTGGCACACAATCACGTTTGAACCGTTGGATTCATTGGAACTCTTGGAAGCGGGCAAAGAAGGACTGGACTTGATGTGGTCATCAGAATCCTCTATCGTCATGGCAGTTTTCTCTCTGGGCAAAAAATACCAGAACGGAGAAGGTAGAACTTGCGCTTTTCCTGAAACAACAGAACTTTCTGGAGACAACGGGTACTTTTCGGTTAATTGCAACGCCCATTTTGAATCCCCCGTCACATACCACAACGTCAGACAAACAGAGGGTTGAACCTGCGACATAGAAGCCATATTCACATAGGACTCAAGCAATGCGACTGGTTCAACCAAGTCGTCTTGTGTTTCCGCCCGGCAAAGCCAAGCCCATACCGTGTAAAGACGTACGAAGGCAATTGTTTCGTTGTTTTTTGAACCCCGCACAGATGCAAGGTATGTTTCTGCTGTTTCATAATCGCCGCCACCCAACGCCGCCCTTACCGCTGCCAACACCAATTGTTCTGAAGTAAAAACCGGAGTTCCCGGTGCAGGAGGAGCTGCAATGCCAGCCGCAGAAGCATACCATCTACAAGATGCTTCGTACAAACCGGCTCTTTCCGTCAAAGTGCCCAGAAAAGTATAGAGGGAACGCCTGTCAGAATCCGTTTTTGCATTCGCAGCAGCTTTCTCGACCTGACTGATTATATCCGAAAGCATTACATTTTCGCCGTTGGAACGAGCGACGGCTTTTTCTATAGTTTCTGCAGCATCCTGTGCAAACAGACAAGGAACAGCCAAAAAAAAGATAAAAAACAAGGCAAAAAACTTAATTATTCTTTTCAGTTCAACGCCAAAAACATAAGGTGAAAACACTGATTACCCGCCTTATTTTTTTTGCGTTTCAGTGCTTGTACTTGGAGCAGGAACAACATCCGAGGACACTGGCGACGCAGCTGGTTGCGGCACAGGAATTTTATTTTTTTTGGAAGGTTTGTTTTTCTGTTTGGGTTCAGCAGGTTGAACAGGTACGGCCTTCTTGGCACGCTTTTTACCGAAAGTGAAAGGCAGAACGACAAGAACTCCCAGAACAAAGGCCGCCATCAAACTAAAAAAAATAGGAACATTTTCCAACTGAAAAAACACAAAAGAAATATTGCAACTATTGTCCAGGTTAAAACCGGCAAAAACTGTAACCAGAACAATACATATGATAAATCCTATCAATCTCCAAGGCATTTCTTTCTCCTGCTCATGTGGTTTTCAATATACCACGGATGGTGTTGCCCGTCAATTCTAGCAGCTGGACTTGGACAAAGCTACCGCAAAGTGATTTTGGGGCGGCAAAAACCACCCTGTCGTCTTGTTCCGTCCTTCCCAGAAGTTCATCAGGATTGTCCCTTGAAACGGTTTCTGCAAGAACCATTACTGTCTTTCCTACACGTTTTTCTGTTTCCTGACGAGTAATCTCAAGTTGCATGTCTATTATGTGCTGCAACCTGGTTTTTTTTGTTTCCAGCGGAACTTGTTCAGGATAAGTCGCAGCCGGAGTTCCTTCACGAGGATTATAATAATACATATAAGCTGCCTGATACCGAATCTCTTCCATAAGGGATTTTGTCTGCCCAAAGTCATCTTCGGTTTCACCGGGAAAACCAATCAAAATGTCTGTGGTAAGCGACACGTCTGGAATTTTTGAGCGGATGCGATTTACCAAATCCAAATAATATTCCCTTGTATATTTTCGGTTCATGCGGTGCAAGACATCGTTGGACCCATGCTGCACAGGCAAATGGATATGGCGACAAAATACATCTTCCTTTGAAATCACATCAATCAACTTGTCGGACAAATCCTTGGGATGGCTGGACATAAAACGAACCCATTTTATAGAAGATTTAGTCGCCCTCAAATGGTTTGCAATCTCCTGCATAAGGGACGGGAAATCCAACACGGAACCGTCTTCAAGCTTGTGTTCATAGGAATTCACATTTTGTCCCAAAAGGGTTATTTCTTTTACTTGACGGGACGAAAGCTGGTCAAGTTCTGCCAATATTTCTTTGGGATGACGTGACACTTCCCTGCCCCGCACATACGGCACAATGCAATATGTGCAAAAATTGTTGCAACCGTGCATAATAGGAACAAAGGCAGAAAACGCCCCGTGTTCCCAAGAGGAAGGAGCAAAACTGTAGACAGGTTCTTCTTCAACACAAGCAAGACTTTCACCTTTTTCTACGGCCTGGACGATTTGGTCAAAATGTTGTTTTTGAAAATTGCCCACAACGTAGTCAATCACTGGGTATTGCTTTTTGAAAGAGTCAAGCAGTCGTTGCGCCATGCACCCCGTAACCACTAGGACAAGCTGCCTTTGTCCTTTTGCATGGCATTGGGCGGCAACAGGAAAAGACGTTCCTTTTGCATCTTTTGCACCACCACGAACAGCTTTTAATGCAGCAAACCAACCTAAACGCCCGTATATTCTGCTCTCTGCCGTAGCACGAACAGAACAAGTATTTATCACAACCAAATCCGCACTTTCCACAGTTTCGCAAGCACTCCAACCCCTTTGGACAAGAACCTGTTCAAGTGCGGCGGACTCGGCCTTGTTCATTTGGCAACCATAAGTTTCAAAGAAATAGGTCATAATCTTTGAGTATATCGAAAACCCCGTTTCTGTTCCATAGACAAACGGCTTGTTACAACACCAGCAAAAGTGTATACTGAATGGACGTAAAAAAATGATTCAATCCAGAAATTTGATTGATTTGTTCAGGGGAAATTAAATGAAAAAAAGAGCACTCATCAGCGTGTTTGTAAAAGACGGGGTTTTGGAACTGGCAAACTTTCTGCACAGCCAACAGTGGGAAATTCTTTCCACAGGGGGAACAGCAAAACATTTAACAGAAAACGGTGTTCCTGTAACAGATGTAAGCAGCGTGACGGGTTTTCCGGAGTGTCTTGACGGACGGGTTAAAACCTTGCACCCCAAAATTCATGCAGGAATCCTTGCAATTAGAGATAATGCAGAACACATGAAAGCTATTGCCGATTTAGGCGTTGAACCCATTGATTTGGTTTGCGTAAACCTCTATCCTTTTTTTGAAAAAGTGCAGGCACGTCTTTCGTTTGAAGACACCGTTGAATTTATCGATATTGGTGGTCCAACGATGATTCGAGCCGCGGCAAAAAACTGGCAGGACGTTCTTGTTCTTACAGACCCAGCCGACTATGCCGAAGCAATGGAAGAAATTAAAACAGGCGACAAAAACTTGACATTGCACCGCCGCCTTGCAGGAAAAGTATTCAATTTGACCAGTGCCTACGATGCTGCCGTTTCCCGGTTTATGATGAACGGAATGGATAATATAGTGAAAGAAGACGGCACGGAAATATTTAATCCAGAACTTCCAACTTATTACGATATGTCTTTGGTTAAATCCCAAGCTCTTCGCTACGGAGAAAACGGACACCAAAAAGCCGCCCTTTATCTTACAGCAGACAGAAAAGGTGCCTTTGGCGGAATGAAACAGTTGCAAGGCAAAGAACTTTCCTACAACAATATTCGGGATTTGGATGTGGCATGGAAAGCCGTCTCTGCGTTCAACCGCTTTGTAAAAAACGCTGCAAGTGTTTCTGGCACGGATTATTCTGCTTACCAAGGAATCATTTGCGGAAAGAATGCCGACGGGACAAAAGCCGCTCCTGAAGGCAGTCCAACCAAAGTGTCTTTTGAAGCGGCAAGCAACAGCGTTTTTACTGTGGCGTTAAAGCACAACACTCCTTGCGGAGCGGCTCTTGGCAAAACACCGCTGGAATCTTACACAAAAACATACAACTGCGACCCTGTTTCTATCTTTGGCGGAATTGTAGGTTGTAGCTCTGTAATTGATAAAGAAACCGCAGAAGAAATGAACAAATGCTTTTTGGAAGTAATTGTTGCTCCTGGATTTACGGACGAAGCCCTGGAAGTCCTTGCTGCAAAGAAAAACGTCCGTGTCGTGATTGCAGAAGTTGAAGCCGACGAAGATTGGGACTGCATGGCTGTAGACGGCGGACTTTTGGTTCAAAACCGTGACAATGAATTATTCAGCAAATGGGATCTCGTTACAAAATCAAAACCCACTCAAGAACAAATTGATGAAATGGCTTTTGGCATGACAGTCGCAATGTTTGCAAAGTCCAACGCAATTCTTGTTGTAAAGGACAAGGCCGCCATTGGAATTGGTTGCGGTCAAACAAACCGCATTTGGGCTACAGAACAGGCTTTGGAGCGAGCAAAGGCTGTAACAGATGCCGCAGGTACAGAAAACGCAGAAGTCCTTATTAGCGATGCATTCTTTCCTTTTGCCGACTGCGTGGAAAAAGCCGCCCAGTTCGGAATCAAGGCTATAGTTCAACCTGGTGGTTCTATACGTGATCAAGATTCCATAGATGCATGCAACAAACATGGAATCGCAATGGTGTTCACAGGAACACGTCACTTTAAACACTAAGGGGTCGTTAAATGCTGTACCATCTTGCGTCCTTATTTATGGGGACATTCGGACCAGCACGACTTTTACAGTCATATGCAGTATTAATTGTTGTTGCTTTGTATTTAGGTTTTACATTAACCTCGTTGTTGTTGCCTAAGTTTTATAAGCATTTACCTCATGACCGTGGTAGAGAATTTACTCCGACTCCGGAGGCGGCAAAAGGCAAACCCACCGGTGCAGGTGTGGTGTTTATCACTTTTTTTGTGTTGCTTGTTGCACTTATTGTTCCCTTAGACGGTTTGCAAGTATGTATTATCGCTTTAACTTGGGTTACAATGCTTACGGGTTATTTGGATGACCGTAGTACAAAAAGTTGGGGGGAATATTTAAAAGGTGCTCTTGACTTTGTGATTTGCCTTGTTGCAGCTTTAATTTTATATTATTTTCTTTCAAAAGGTAACCCTGATGGAAAATTACATTTTTGGTTGCCTTTTACATCCAAAAACATAACCATAGCACCTTGGCTTTATATTTGTATAACTACAATAATGTTGTGGCTTTCAATAAACACCACAAATTGTACAGACGGAGTGGACGGACTTTCCGGAACATTGGTTCTTATAGCACTTATCACAATGGGAGTAATTTTTTACTTCATACTTGGACACAAAGAAATATCCGCATATCTTCTTGTCCCGCATTTAGTAGACGGAGCGACATGGGCCGTGATGACATTTTGCCTTGCAGGGATTTTGATGGGTTATTTGTGGCACAACGCATTCCCTAGTTCCGTTTTGATGGGAGATGCAGGAAGCCGAGCATTAGGATTTTTTATCGGGGTTTGCGTTATGGTAAGTGGGAACCCTTTCCTAATTTTAGCAACGTCTTCGATAATTTTTGTTAATGGCGGAATGGGACTAATAAAAGTTTGCCTTATGCGTTTTTTTAAGATTAAAGTGTTTCAAAAGATTCGATTTCCATTACATGATCATATGCGACACAACCACAAATGGTCTCCTACACAAGTTTTAATAAAATTTATGATTATGCAAGTGTTAATTACAATCGCACTTGTGGGCGTATTCTTTAAAGTTCGTTAATTAATACTTGTTGTTTGTGTTTTGTGAAGTTTACTTTCTTCTCAAAAGATGTTTGAATATCTTTCCGTCTTTTTTGCTTTTTTCTTCCATTGATTTTTGCTCAGAATAGGCCTGAATAGATTGATTTTCACCAGAAACTAACAAAATCATATCTGGTTCTAAAACCATGGAAGGCATGGAAACATTTTGTATTTCCATATCTTCTTTTTTTCTATAGCCAATAACATTTATTCCATAACTTTGACGCAAAAGACTTTCCATCAAAGTTTTTCCTTCTAAATCTTTTCGCACCTTTACTTCTGCAATAGCGAAATTCTCTGAAAGTTGCATATATGACAAAAAGGTTGAAGAAAACAACAAAGGCACAACATGAATTGCAGCGTCTAAATCTGGATAAATTATTTTTGTTGCTCCCACTAGTTTGAGGATTTCACCATGCTCGTCAGAACGAGCTTTTACAACAATATTTTGAATCCCCATTTTCTTTAAATGATTTGTTACCAAAATAGAAGACTCAAGCTGACTTCCCAAATCAACTATCGCTGCATTTATATCCAAAGGAATTACTTTTTTCAAAGTTTCTTCGCTAATTGCATCTGTGATGTATGCATTTACCACAGAGTTTTTGTATTTTTCCACAATTTCTCTGTCTCTATCCAGAATAATTAATTCAGCTTGAGTTTCAATCAATTCTTCTACGATTCTGCAACCAAAAGAACCAAGGCCAATTACAGCAATAGTTGTCATATACACTCCTAAAACTTTAAGATAAACACTTTCACTCCATTTCAGAGGAATTTATCTATATTATATTTTTTATCCAAGAATAACAGTTTCTTTTGGATAATCTGTTAATGCGTTTATATCTGGTCCACTTGAAACTTTGTTTAAGGCTATAAAGGTGATTCCAGTTCTACCTGCAAACATTAGTACAATCACAAGAATTTTTCCCACAGTAGATAGATTTGGGGTAAGTCCCCGTGAAAGCCCAACAGTTCCAAGAGCAGAGCAAACTTCAAACAACAAGTCTGTTTCTGTAAAAATTCCCATACTAATTGATTTTGATTCGCTCCAAAGCAAAAATATATACAAAATTCCTAAAAAGCAAAGAGCTTTTACAAAAACAGAAACTGCTTTTCCTATAGAATCTTCTGAAATATCACGATGAAAAACTGATGGTAAATCTTTGTCGTGGGTGCTTTTGTAGGCGATGCACAAAATCAAAAAGATTGTGGTAGTTTTTATTCCACCAGCCATAGAACCTGGACTTCCGCCTATTAGCATAAAAAGATTTGATACAAAAACAGATACTGGGGAAAATGCACTTTGAGAAACAGTTTCAAATCCTGCTGTTCGTAAAGTTACAGATTGGAAAAATGCGTTTCCTAAAGACTCAAAAAATCCCATTTCAGAAAAAGCACCTTTTCGCTCTGCAATAAAAAATATTAATGTTCCAGAAAAAATCAGTGAAAAGGTCATAAAAATCACTATTTTTGAATGCAAAGTTAAGACATTCTTTTTTATCTTTTTTGTTGGATTGGGTTTTCGCAACACAAAGAAAATATTTGTCATTACGGTAAATCCCAAACCTCCTGCAATTATTAAAAAAGCAATTACAAGATATATTTCTGGGCTATGAGCAAATTGAGCTAAGCTGTCTGAATAAGGAGCGAAACCTGCATTACAAAAGGCAGAAACTGCAAGAAACAAACCATAAAAAATAAAGTTTTCTTCACCATGGGCTTTTAGAAAAATAGCAAGAACAGTTCCTCCAATCAGCTGAAAACCAAAGGTAAGACACACAATTAACTTTATTATTTGTCTAACTTCAATTTGAGAGTCTTCTGTAAAATAATCTTTTATAATGTTTCGATTTAAAAGAGAAATCTTTTTAGAGGCAAACATCAAATAAATCGTAAAAAAAGAAACCAAACCTAGCCCACCAGCTTCTATTAGCAACATAATAACAAAAAAACCAGCATCTGTATAAACACTCATATCAACAGTGGAAAGTCCTGTCACACAAATTGCAGAAACCGTGGTAAAAAGAGAATCTATAAATGGAACAACTTTTCCAGAATTATAAAAAATGGGAAACCGCAACAACAAAGTACCAAGGGCAGCAAGAATAAAAAAATAGACAAAAAGATATGCTGTAGCTGATTTCAACCTAAAAGTAAACTTCATTGCATAATTATAGCATAGAGAAGAAAAAAATTATATAAAAAAAGGTGCCAAGGATTTAATATCACCTGACACCTTTCTGCTATAAAAAGAGGATTAAAAATTGATTAGCGGTTGTTGATAAGTTTTGTTAATTCAACTGGGTCAACAATTTTTCCGTCTTTGTAAACGCGCATGTTTCCTGAAGCAATTTCATCAATCAAGATAACTTCGCCGTTGTTGTATCCGAATTCAAATTTGATGTCCCACAAATCAAGACCAATTGATTTTAGATCCTCTGCAACAATTTTTGTGATTTTTAGAGTTTGTTCTTTCATGCTGTTAAACATTTCTGTTGACATAATGCCAAGAGCAGCTAAACCTTCACTTGTTACCAAAGGATCGCCTTTTGCATCATTTTTGAAAGTACATTCAACATAGCCACCTTCTAATGGTGTGCCATCTTCAATATATTCACCATAACGACGGATAAAACTACCTGTTGCAACCAATCTACAGATTACTTCCAAACCGTGACCAAAAACTGTTGCAGGAAGAACTTCCATAGTTGCATCATCAATATTTGCACTAATATAGTGAGTTTTGATTCCAGCTTTTTTCAACAATTCAAAGTAGTGAATTGAAGTAATAAGGTTCGCTTTTCCAATTCCTTCAATTGTTAAACCTACAGCATTTTCTCCTGGATCAAAAACACCATCTTTCCCAGTACAGTCATCTTTGAATTTTAGCAAAACATTGCCATTTTCAAGACCGTATACGTTTTTTGTTTTACCTTCGTAAATAGTTTTCATCTCTTATGTCCTTATCTAATAAAGTTTAGATACGTATAATATTACAAAAAATTAAAGATTTCACAATATATTTTTTTTATTTTTTTTTATTTTTTTTGGGCAACAAAACATCGAAATACATAAAAACATTAAAGTTGCTTAATTGATATAAAGATGATACTATGAAAAAAAATTACTCGCCTTATAAATCCAAGAAATCCCTATGAAAGAATTGCGTGAAATAAAAGAAATTAGTCAGATAAAATCAGAAGCTAGAGAAAATCAAGTGCCAATTATTATGGATGAAGGGCTTGGTTTTATTTTGGATTACATAAAAAAGAATGATGTTCGCTTTATTTTGGAGATTGGAACGGCGGTGGCCTACTCTGCTATTCAATTTGCAAAGATTTCCCCAGATATTAGGATTTTTACTATTGAATACGATATTTTGCGGTATCACGAAGCTGTAAAAAATGTGGTAAATTGTGGGCTTTCTCATCAAATTACAGTTTTCCTCGGAGATGCCCTAAAGTTTGATTTTACCGAGCAATTTGATTTAATATTTATTGACGGGGCAAAATCTCAATATATCAATTTTTTTGAAAAATATAAAAACAACTTAACTCCAAATGGGGTTTTTATCAGCGATAATTTATTTTTTCACGGAATGGTAGAAGATATTTCAAAAACAAAAAACTACAGCACAATCAAACTTATCAGAAAAATCCGCCGCTACATTGATTTTTTAAAGGCAAACCAAGAATTTGAAACCACATTTTTGGAAATCGGAGATGGTGTGGCAGTTTCTAAGCGAAAAGAGCTTTAATTTAAAAATGCCTTTTCATCAAACTTTAAAATTCTTGGTCTGTTAAATCTTTGGATAATAACAAATCCCAAATCTAACAAGCATCCTGCTAAAGATGTTAGGAAAAACACCCAAAAGGCTCCAAAAAAAATTGATGCAAAAATCGGTAACAAACTTAAAAGGCAATTTACTTCATGAATGAACTCTGCCTGACAAGTTGATAAAACCACTTCACTTTTAGAATGTTTTTTCAAAGAAAAACTTTCAGGGTTCCAAGTAGGAACTTTTGTTTTCCATTTTTTTACTTTTAAAAATTTATATAATTTTTTTTCAAAAGGTTTTTCTCGAAAACACTTTTTTTTGTAATCATAAAACTGAAGCATATTTTTATTGTGGGTAAAATCTAAAAAAGCTGCAAAAATAAATCTCACAGCAAAGTGATAAAAAGTTGTACAAAAAGTAATAGCTAATACTTGAAAAATATCTATTTGAGTTTTTTTGTAAAAATAAATCGAGAATAAACTAAAAATCCCTAAAAGTGTAATAAAAATGTATAATTTCTTTTT
>JAZSMM010000074.1:0-6871 GCA_045535895.1 Treponema sp. | reverse complement strand
ATGTAGATATATATACTTTATATCAATATTACAAAAGATTTAACTATATATTATAATTGACCTGCAAAGTTTTTACGTATATACTTGAATTGTGTCAATATTGTATATTGTAGGAACGCCGATAGGAAATCTGGGCGATATAACATACCGTGCCTTGGAAACTTTCAAGGCTGTAGATGTGATTGCCTGCGAAGACACCCGGCACACGTTGCAGTTATTGACACATTTTGGTATTCGCAAACCCCTTGTTTCTTGCCGAGCACAAAACGAACAGGTTGCTGCACAAAAAATTGTTAAACTGTTAGATGAAGGACAGACAATTGCTTACGCAAGCGACGCAGGAACACCGGGGATAAGCGACCCTGGAGCAGTTCTTGTGGACATTGCCAGAAAAGCAGGCCATACCATTGTTCCAATTCCGGGAGCGTCTGCCTTTGCCACGTTGACCAGTGTGGCAGGTTCTGGTGGCAAAACCCTTTTGTTTGAAGGGTTTCTTTCTCCTAAACCGGGACGAAGGCGTTCAAGGTTGAGAGAACTTATGGCCACAGGGTATGCTTTCGTTTTATACGAATCGCCCTTTCGTATTGTTAAACTTTTGGCAGATATTGCCGATATTGAATATGAGCGTCATGTGGTTGTAGGCCGGGAACTTACAAAACTACATGAAGAAATTGTGGGAGGAACAGCGGAAGAAGTACGTGATGATTTTGCTGGACGCAGCAAAATTCTTGGGGAATTCGCCGTGTTTGTTTCTGGGAATAAAAAAGCTCAACTTTTAGACAATGATACCGATAATTAAGGTAGAGGCAGGTCAAGATGATGATTAATAAACTTGGAGGAATGAATCCTCTGGACAATGTACAGAACACCCACCGTGTAGCACCCAAATCCCAGGTTGCATCAAAGGGTGATTCTATCTCTGTTTCCAAAGAAGCTCAGGAAATGGCAGAAGCATACTACCTTTCGGAGGTAGCCGCTCAAACACCAGATGTTCGCACAGAACTTGTAGAGCAGGTCAAGTTAAAAATACAGGACCCCAACTATATAAATGACGCTGTGATTAATTCAACTGCGGACAAAATTCTTGAAAGCTATTTCGGAATATAACCTGTTCAATTATTCAAAAGAGCGGAACTTCGGTTCCGCTTTTTTTATTTACCTTGATATACGGTTGAGTATATTACTAATTTCAATTAAAATTAAAACAAGTTTTCACAAAGGGAGAGCATATGGCAGATTTAATTTTTAGGATTTCACCAAACATTGTTTTAGGGTCTTACACTGCTTCCAGAATAGGTCAATTTGCAAAAGACTGGGGAAGCCGTTACATGGTTATAATGGATCCTGTTCTTAAAGAAGTTGGTAATACCAAATCCATTCTTGAGTCTCTTGCCTCTAGAAATGTTGAATATTTTGTGTTTGACGAAGTTACAGCAGCAGCGGATTCAGAGACAATAAAAAGAGCCCTTTCCCTTGCGCGAGAGGCACATGTTCATGGAATAATCGCCGTAGGTGGAGCTTCTATACTTAACATTGCAAAAGCAGTAAGCGCAATTTACAACGAACTGCACGACCTTTACGACTTCATAGACGGTGCGACACCTTCTTCTGGTGCAATTCCAATGATAGGCGTTCCTTCCACAGTGCGAAATATGTTTTTGTTCTCTGATTCTGTTCCAATCGTAGATTCACGCAACCGCCAGATAAAACTTTTAAAAGTTCAAACAGGCTTGTGCAAATTAGCCGTATTCGATCCTAATTTAAACGTATCGCTTACGGAAAACCAAACAGGTTCAATTTCCATAGACACTCTTTGCCTTTCAATAGAAGCCTATCTTTCCCAAAAGGCTTCTTTCTTTTCAGACATGCTTGCAGAAAAAGCTCTGGAAGTCTTGGGTTATGCTTTGGACGGTGCAAATTCCTTGAACGTAACAACTGCACCGGAATTGCTTTTGGCACAAGGTGGTTGCATGGCTTCTTTGGCTGTCGCTTCAAGTTCCATAGGTCCGGCTTCTTTAATAGGTCTTTCTGTTTATGCTAGATGCAATGTTTCCCATGGTCTTGTCTCTTCAATTTTGCTTCCGTATATAATAGAAGACACGGCAAAATTCAAAGTAGACCGAATTTTAAAGGTGGCACAGATTCTCAGGATTACAAGCGAAGATGATTCTGCAGAAGGCATTGTGACCGCCCTGGCACAAAATATTCGCCGCAGGCTTGCACTTGCAAATCTTCCTGCAAGACTTAAAGATTTATCGCTCAGTATGGAACAACTTTCTCTTGCCGCAGAAGATGCAGGCCAATTGGAATTAATCAACGGAATGCCCAGATCCATGACAGCGGATGATCTTTTTGAATTGATTAAACTGGCTTATTAAGCCTACCAAACATATAAATATGATTGCCCCGGACAAACTGAACCATATACATGGCGGACAAAAACGCCGCAAGTTGGCATTGTGTTTTGGTGCATTGGAACGTGACATCGCAGGAATTGCAGAAGCCGGATGCACTTTTTCCTTTCCCTCCATGTCTCGTAGCGAATATTTGCGAAAACTAACTGAAATCGTTTTGCAAGATCCACAATTGCCAGAAAACGCCTCACAAGAATTGCATACATTGCTGAACGCACCTTGCCTTGACGAACGCAGGATTTGCAACTGTGCACGAAATCATTTGCTTGCAATTATCGGGACATTTCCTGCCGAATGGGATTTGATTATTGCCCCACATCGCACAGAAGAAAATATGCACCGTGATTTTTTTAAGGGCGTGATAGTTTATGCAGAAGACATAAGGTCTCCGTTTAATTTGGGTTCAATTTTTAGGACGGCAGAAGCGATGGGCGCGGAAAAAGTTTTGCTTTCTCCTGGTTGCTGCGACCCAATGCATCCCAGGGCTTTGCGTTCCGGCATGGGCTGCATAGAAGCGATGCCTTGGCAGCGTGTTGCCTTGGAAGATTTGCCAGAGGAATTTCCTGTTTTTGCACTAGAAACAGGAGGAACCGCTTTAAAAGACTTCTCTTTTCCAAAACAGGGAATTGTTATTGTTGGTTCAGAAGAACTGGGGACAAGTCCACAGGCTTTGGCAAGAGCAGAATACGGTTGCGTTACAATCCCCATGAAAGGCATGAAAGCCTCTTTGAACGTGGGTGTCGCCTTTGGGATTCTTATGCAGGCATGGACAAATTCTTTGTGCAGCGATAAAAGTTAGCGGTTGTACAAAAGTTTCAATTCCAAAGACATTTCATCAAGAAAATCTTGTGAATCTATTTTGAGTTCTTGCAGGGTTTCAAAATCAAATTGGTCAAGCACAACTTCTTCCTGCTGGTAGTGCACAATCATGTCCGCAAGATACACCAACTGAACGAGTTTTTTATATTCTTGCGGTGCAAAACTCGGTGAATGGTGGTAACGAATTGCATTTGTAATAACTTCCGGGAAATTCCAACTGCTGGTGACCATGGCTCCTATTTCAGCGTGGTCGGCTCCGGCAACTATTTTCTCAAAAACGTTGCTAGAAATGCCCTTTTCCAAGCATACATTCTTGTATTCACGTATTGTGTTTGGATGAGCGGAATCAAAAAGAATCTTTCCTATGTCATGCAAAAGCCCGCAAACGTATGAGTCTGAAATGATGTTCTTTTCTGTTGGGCACAATTTGCAACTCAAAACATATGAATATGCCGCAACTTGAGAAGCATGATCCCAAAGTTTTTTCTGGGGCTTGCCAGAAGAATTCAAGTTCTGTATTGTTCCGATTGTATACAGAAGATTTTTTATTGTACGCAATCCAACCATTTTTACCGCAGCCGCAACACTTTTGCATGGAGAAGCCAGACGAAAAGAAGCATTATTGACCATGCGCAACAAGTCCGCCGTAAGAGTGACATCGTTTCCTATGTGCATAACAATGTCAGAGATTTTAGCATTGGGATTGTTGAGCAGCTGATTTATGCGCATTATGTTTTCCGGGAATTGCGGAATGCAAGAAAGTTCCTGCTTGATTTCATTTGAAAGGACAACTTTTGGTTGCTTGCCTTTGTATAGCGGAATCATTATCCGTGTTACAGTTTCACCCTTTTTGGTCAATATTTCTATGTTTTCTGGATTTATTCCCATTTTTTGCAAAATCAAACTGACTATTATAAGCCCAAGCCCTCCGCCTTCCGTTTCATCACATTGGGTCATTGCTTTGTTGCCAAAACCATATTGAATCGCTCTTGCCAATTTGTCATGCATTCGCTTGTATTCAAAAATCGTAAGTTCTACGTTGTTCCTTATTTCAAAACGCATGATATTGTTTTTTACTTGTAGAATCAACTTTACATAAAGTCCCGCTTGTTTTTGCAAAGTCAGATAATGGGACTTTTCTTGTTGTATGTCCCTTTTAAAGAACACCATTCCGCCGTTGTAATCTTTTTCCGAAAATATATCCAGGTTTTTTTCCCTGAAATAAATGCGCTTTGTATTTGCCCTTTTGGAATTTATCGCAAGTTCTCGCAAGCAATACTTTAAGTAATCCGTAAAATTTTCCTGCTTCAGCTCGCTCAAAAAAGCAGACAAAACTCTGTCCATGTAAAGTTCCATTTCCGGCGGAAGCGTATATGTGACTATGGAAATTGGAAAGCCGTTTTTTATGGCATTTCGTATTACCTGAATATCTGGATGGGCAATTTTATTTTCTGATACAACCGTTTCTTCTATCATTTCAACATTTGTAATCTAGCACAAAAACATAAATTCAAGCAAGGCAACGGCATTTGTTTTTAACTTATATGTCATTTGAAATACAAAAAAAACAAATCTACACTTAACTATAGAAAAGGAAAGACAAACATGGATTTTAATTTGAGTTCACCGGCATTGCTTTTTTCCGCCATCTCCCTTTTTATGATGGCACATACAAACAGGTTCATCGCCTTGGCAAAATTGATTCGAGAATATGTTTCTTTGTATGAAGAAAAAAAAGAGGACAGGATTTTTAGGCAAATAAAGAATTTCAAAATCAGACTACGAGTGTTAAAAAATTCTCAAGTCTGTGCGGTCACAAGTTTTTTGTTGTGCGTAATAAGTATGTTCTTGATTTTTATACTGAAACAGACTCTTGCAAAAATTGCCTTTGGCTTGAGCTTGATTGTTCTTTTTGTTTCCTTGGTACTTTCTTTGCATGAACTTTTACTTTCGATTGGTGCGTTAAACATAGAGATGAGGCGTATTTTCAACAAGTAAATTTTTACATAAACCTATGGACTTTCTACTGTAAAAATCTTATACTTGCTTACAATTCTGCTAAAAAAGCAAGAGAGGTTAAAAGGATAATCTGCCGTTGATAGAAAGCGGTAAACCCCACCGGTAATGGAGACTACAGTATGGCACAAACCAATCTGTACTACACAGCTCGCCAGGAACAAACGGAGTCCAATGCGAGAAGTTATCCAAGGAAATTTCCCTTTGCATTAAGCAAGGCACAAGGTTCTTGGATAGAAGATGTCGAAGGAAACAAATACCTTGATTTCCTTTGTGGTGCTGGAACACTTGCGTTAGGTCATAACGATTCTGAAGTAAATCAAGCAATGGTAGATATGATTACCAACAATGCTCCACTTCATACCCTTGACTTGACAACGCCGGTTAAAGATACTTTTGTGCATACGTTGTTTTCGTTGTTGCCAGAAGAATTACAAAAAAATGCAAAAATTCAATTCTGTAGCCCCTCGGGTACAGATGCCGTGGACGCTGCACTTAAACTTTGTAAAACTGCCACAGGACGTTCTTCTATAATTGCATTCAGTGGTGGATACCATGGAATGGGGCACGGAGCCTTGGCTCTCACCGGGAACTTAAATGCAAAAAACAAAGTGAACTCCCTTATGCCCGACGTTCATTTTTTACCTTATCCTTACTCATATAGATGCCCTTTCGGTTTAGGCGGAGAAGCCGGTGAAAAAGCCGCAGCTGCTTATTTTGAAAGGCTTTTGAAAGATCCTGAAAGCGGAATAACAAAACCTGCCGCTGTAATCCTTGAACCAATTCAAGGTGAAGGCGGCGTTATCCCCGCCCCTGTTGAATTCCTAAAGACAGTTCGCAGAGTTACAAAAGAACTTGGAATCCCAATGATTGTGGACGAAATCCAATGCGGAGTGGGACGTTCCGGCAAATTCTTTGCCTTTGAATACGCAGACATTGTGCCGGACGTAATTCTTGCTTCCAAGGCAATCGGCGGTTCACAGCCCCTGGCAGTTGTAATTTACAACGGCGACTTGGACAAATGGACAGCAGGAGCGCACGCAGGAACTTTCCGCGGAAATCAACTTGCAATGAAGGCCGGAACAATCGTTATGAACCGTGTTTCCAAACCGGAATTCCTTGCGGATGTTGTAAAAAAAGGCGATTACATTCGCGCTAGATTAAGCGAACTCAAAGACAAAGTTTCTATCATCGGGGACATTCGTGGGAAAGGCTTGATGATGGGTTGTGAGTTTGTTGACCCAAGCGGAAAACCCGACCAAATTGGCTCGTTGCCTGCTTCTGGTGAAATTGCCGCCGCTGTACAGAAAGCCTGCTTTGAACGCAAACTTGTCATGGAAAAAGGCGGACGCAACGGAGCTGTGATGCGCTGCTTGTGCGCATTAAACATTTCCATGGAAGACATTGAAAAAATGCTTGAAATATTTGAAAAAGTTGTTTTGGAGATTGATTCCAGTGTTAAAAAATAAAGACACAGAGCCGCTGTTTCTTACAGAAACGGCGGCCGACAAACAGGCTTACAGCCATCTTTTGCATAAAATCGTGGACGACATTGTATCAAGTGTTTCTGACGGAAAGGCCTATGCAGGGCTTTCCCCGCAGGATTTGAAAAAAGCAGTTCA
>JAZSMM010000314.1:0-2651 GCA_045535895.1 Treponema sp. | reverse complement strand
CATACCATGAGCAAACTTTAACAAATGTAGGATCAAGCTGGATACCAGCTTTTGCATCAAAGATGGATGTACGTGCGTCACCACGGAAATCCGTTGAAACAACTGCATCTTCTGTGTATCCGAGGATTCCCTTGAGCTCGCCTTCCGAGGCTTTCTTCATAGCCGCACAGATTTCATCGTATGTACATTCTTTGTTCAATTCACATGTCAAGTCAACAAAAGAAACATCAGATGTAGGAACACGAACTGACATACCTGTCAATTTCCCGTTCAATTCAGGAAGAACCTTGCCTACAGCCTTTGCAGCACCTGTTGAAGAGGGAATCATGTTCTCAAGAATACCACGTCCACCTCTCCAGTCTTTCTTTGAAGGACCGTCAACTGTTTTTTGTGTAGCGGTTGCAGCGTGGATTGTTGTCATAAGACCACGTTTGATTCCGAAGTTGTCATTCAAGACTTTTGAAAGAGGTGCCAAACAGTTTGTTGTACAAGAAGCATTAGAGATTATGTCCTGTCCTGCATATGTTTTGTCGTTTACACCATATACAAACATAGGTGTGGAATCTTTTGAAGGTGCAGACATGATAACTTTCTTTGCACCAGCGGTAATGTGCTTGCGAGCCTTTTCGTCTTCAAGGAACAAACCTGTTGATTCAACGACAACTTCTGCACCAACTTCGTTCCACTTCAAATTGGCAGGATCCATTTCTGCTGTAAGGCGAATTTTGTTTCCGTTTACAACAAGTGTATTGCCTTCTACCTTAACATCACCTTTGAATTGACCATGAACTGAATCATACTTGAGCATATATGCCAAGTAATCTGGATCCAACAAATCGTTGATTCCAACAATCTGAATGTCATTTGCAAAATTTTCTACTGCTGCACGGAAAACCATGCGTCCAATGCGGCCAAAACCGTTGATACCAACCTTAACCATACTAAAGTCTCCTATATCGATATTTATGTATTTAATATAAGACAATCGGGATTACGTGTCAAGACAAGCAAAATGTAAAGCAGGCTAAACGGAACAAGGTATTTAAATTTTATTCATGCATTATTCTTTATGTTACCCATATATCAACGCAACCTAGTTTAATTGGACTATACGCAGAACATCATGGAAAGGGACTATCTGTGGAGGGTTGTCATCATCACTAAAGGTTTCCAATGTGTCCAAAACAAGGACACCTTCGACCACTTCGTCTGTTTCTATTATCTCCAAGTCAACATTTGACAGCGGCGTATTCCTTACAAAACTTCGGAACATCTCACGAAATTCATTTATATCAAAGGGAAAATCCTTAACTTTTATTGTAATATAGGCAACGATTAAAAACGAATCAAATGCTTGGGCAAACGCATTCTGAAAAACTCTTTGACAAATTGATTTCATATCCATTATAAAATATTATACAGTTCACTCCAAGGATTTGTCAATCAGAATATCTTCACCAACACTACTTTGTTCTACAGAAATACAACCCCAGACACGAGGATCTTCCTGTCCAAGAGTCCAAAAACCAACCCCGCAAATTCCCATAGAACTGTACCTAGAAAGTCGTTCCGAAAGAGAAAAAACATCATCATAATATCCAGTCACTGTGACATCTGGAACTTCGTAGGTGAAGGTAGGAATGCCTTGTTCTCGATGCACTTCTTTTACATTGTTTTCACGCATTATTCTTTGTATTCCAGAAAAATAAAAAGCCCTATTCAACGAGACATTTCCCCACGTTCGTCCATAAAAAGGTAGACCCATAACAAGTTTTTCTTTTCCAATAACGGAAATGCTATAAGAGGCAATTCTATCACACCAGTCCAAAGACGCCACAGGACCTGGAGCACTTGTTGACCAATGCTCGTCATAAGCCATTACAAAGATTTTATCAACAACACCAGATATTCGTTCATAATCATATACATCGTTTTCTATAGTCCGAGTTCTTGCCGGCAAAGCAACCGTAAAAATCTTTTCGGGCAACCGCATTCGCAGTTCTTTTAGAAATGAGAAAAATTCGTCCACATCACGTTTAGGCACAAGTTCAAAATCAATCTGAAGTCCATCAAAGGGTTGAGTTGCCTCCACCAACGAATCTATCAATTCCTTTCTAACCCAGCCTTTTGAATCTATACAAAAGTGAGTCAATGATGTACTGTTGCATATTACGACAAGATGCTTTCTTCCCGGAAAACCAGATATTTTGTTTAGATTTGGAACCCCAATCAACTCCCCATAAGTATTGACTTCCGCCCCAAAATAAGCCAAATCTGTTATTGGATAATTATTGTCAAGATAGTTTTCATTGCCAGAAGTCAAATACGCCCATATTTCAGCAAAAGAAGTTTTCTTTACTGCTGAACCTAACTCACCTTTTTTTACAACGGGTTCTAGTAAATATGTGGACGCACTTTCTTCATCATCTATATTTGTTTTCAAAGCCGAATTAGATGAACAAGAAAAAAACACAGCACAAATATAAAACAAAAACGTCATCAAACCTACCTTTCTCACAGTTGTACTCCTTAAATTTGTTCTATCGCATAATAATCCTATACATTGGATTTTCCCCAGGACACAGTTCTAAAACGTGTTTTTCGCAAGAAAGAACTTCCGTAGGATCATGGGTAACATGCAACATCGTGGT
>JAZSMM010000239.1:0-3150 GCA_045535895.1 Treponema sp. | reverse complement strand
CGAACTGGGCCGCCATCACGACGAACACAAGCCACACAGCCAAAGCGATTACTACAACAAACGTTCCGCTGAAGCTGGCCATGTCGCGCGCATCACCACCCTAGTCTATGTCAACTGTGTCCGGCAAGACGATGTTGTCTTGTATCACTTGTTCAACAAGTTGCTGGACTTCCGTGGCGGTAGCTCCTTCCACAAGTGTTGCCCTTACATGGTTCACTCTTTCTCCGTCCTCTTTTTGGATTGAACGAGGAGACCTTCCTTCCACAAAAGTGATGAAGTTGTCCAAAGCCATAAGCCCGTTTGGCGTGGAAACCGTCAAAGCCGCTATGTCCGTGGGGCCTTGGATGTCGCTTTCCACCATTTGCACTACAATGTCCTTGTCTTGTCCGTTGCTGTGGAACACGGTGGCCGTGGTTCCCGTGATTGCGGTCTGCAGCACTTGGGATATTGCACCCACACTCACCCCCGCTTGGGACGCTGCCTCCGTGTTTATTGCGATTTGGAATCTTGGAGAACCGTCCTCCAAGTCCGTCGTTATGTTGGTGAGTTGCGGTACGTTTTCCTTCAGTACTTTTTCAATCTGGTCTATGACCTCTCCTGCCGCATCGGAGTCTGTGGAAAGCACCTTCACGTCGATTCCGTTGCCACCGCCAGGTCCCCTTCCGGTGGAGAATGTTATGTTGACATCGCTCCATTGCGAAAGATAGGGTGACAGGGCGTTCTTTACATCGGTGGGGGTCATGGTTTGCTCCGTTATGTCCGGAAGATTTATCTGAATCCAACCGGTGTTGCTGTTGCCGCTGTTCATCACGATGCTTTCATATGCACCGTCAAGTTCTTGCTGGATTATGTCATAGAAGTCGAACAAATATTCCCTTACAACGTCCTTGTTCGTTCCTATGGGTAGTTGCAGGTTGATGTCAACCATGTCGTCCGCACTTGAAGCAGGGGCAAGGTTCATCCCCATGGAAGTAAACTGCAGTACGCTTACGACAAGCATTACTATGACAAGGGTTAATATTATGAATTTATTGTTCAAGCAGAACTCCAGCAAAGAAGCGTATCCGCTCTCCATCTTCTGTTGAAAATTTTCCATTGTGTCGTCTATCTTTTTCAGTATTTTGTTTTTGAGGGGTTTTTGCGTGCGTGTGTTCAACTTCATTATGCTTCCGCAAAGAGCCGGGACAAGGGTGACAGCCACTATAAAAGAAGCTATCAAAGACACGCATACGGTGATAATCATGTCACGGAACATCTGTCCGAACATTTCTAGTTGGGCTTCGTATATAAGCATTGGAATGAAGACGCACAACGTGGTCGCTGTAGAGGCGAATATTGCCGTCATCATGTTGCGGCTTCCAAGGATGGCGGCAATGGCAGATTTCTGCCCTCGCTGTCTTCTTAGTTGAATGTTCTCCAAGATGACAATGGAGGAGTCCACCGTCATGCCCAACCCAAGTATAAGACCGCTCATGGTCATAAGGTTTACAGTCAAGTCCATAAAGGCCATTACCATCAATGTAAGCACAAATGATATTGGTATGGACATCCCGATGATTATGGAACTTTTTATGCTGCGCAGGAACAAAAATATGATGAGCATTGCAAGGACAGCCCCTTCGACGGCGGAGTTGTACACTTGGTTCATGGTGGCATCTATCAAAGTGGTGTCGTCGCTCAGAACTCGCAATGTAACCCCTGTGGGAAGCTGCTCGTGTATTTGATCCATCATGGCGTGGATGTCCTTAGATATGCTGGACGCATTGCTTCCGGACTCCCTTGACACATTGATGAAAAGCCCTGGTATTCCGTTGATGAATACGCTTCTGGACTCCAAGTCTTCGTAGACGTCTGCCACGTCGTCTATGCGGATTGCCACGCCATCTTTTGTTGTGACTATGGTATTCCTTATGTCGTCAAGTGACTGGTAGTATTCGTTCGTGACAATTTCGTAGTCAAGCGTTCCCTTTGTAATCCTTCCGCTAGAAACCTGGATGTTTCTTGAAGACAACGCCGACGTTATGTTCTGCAATGTAAGCCCCAGCGCCTCCAACCTGTTGCGTGAAACGTCTACAATCACTTCCCGTGCCACGCCGCCGCTCACATCTGTAGTTGCCACACCGTCCACACGTTCCAGCATGGGTTGGATTGTGTCTTCCGCAACGGTCTTCAATTCGTCTATGGGCAGGTCCCCTTCAACTGCAAGACGCATTATGGGCATGGAGTCCATGTTGAATTTCCATATGGAAGGAATCCCGCACTCGTCCGGAAGTTGGTTGGAAATATTGGAAAGGGCTGCGGTTATGTCGTCGTAGGCTTCGTCCAGGTCTTTGTCGTATCCGAATTCCAACATTACGCGGCTTCTCCCGTTGCTGGAATTTGTGGAAATTGACTTCAATCCGGAAATCCTGCTTAACCTGTTTACAATCACGTCTGTGACATTGACATCTATTTCCTCCGGACCGACATTGGGGTAGGAAGTGTTCACGGAAATCATGGGCATTTCCGTGGAAGGATACAAAGCTATGCCAAGCCTGGGGATGAACACGCAGGCTATTACGCATGCCAAAACATAAATCATTGTGATTGTCACAGGCCGGCGAACCGACAGTTCTGAAATATTCATGGTCAAAGTCCTTTTTCTTCAATCTAAGACACGGGAAGAAGGGGCTATTCTGATTTTTGAGCCTTCTGTTACAGAACCTGCGGTTATCACCTTGTCGCCGGAAACCAAGCCGGAAGTTATCTGCGTGTCGGCATCGTTGGATATTCCTGTGGTGACCACAACTCTTTTTGCCTTGTCGTCCGGGGTGACTATAAAAACCGTTGTGTCGTCATTGTAAGTCTTTAGTGCGGTTTGCGGAAGTACAAATACGTTTTCTTCTTCTTGTATGACCAGTCTCACCTGTGCAAACATTCCCGGTTTTATGCGTGGGTCATTTTTATTGAATTTCAAGGTGACCTGTTGAGTTCTGCTTGCAGGGTTTACTACGGGACTTATTGATGTGATTTCTGCTTCAAAAGTGGTGTCCGGTGCGGAAAGCAACGAAACATACGCCACAAGCCCGTTCTTTATGTAGGAACTGTATTTTTCTGAGACATTGAGAGTTATCTCCAAATCCTGTAGGGAACCTATCGTTGCCAACGCCA
>JAZSMM010000112.1:0-7149 GCA_045535895.1 Treponema sp. | reverse complement strand
GAAAATAATTTCATCACTCATCTCCTTGGCTCACAGAACGACATGGCTACGTTCCGACTTGAGCCACCCCCTTGGAAACCTGCACGACCGTAGGCAGTTGCCCAACCGGCAGGGCGTTTACATAGACCTGCCCGGAATTTTCACCCTCTTCCTGTAGATGCAGCTCGACAAAATGTTGTTCTTCAAGATTAACGGTGGCAAGAAAATGATTCCCCTCGGAAAAATTCCAGGTAAACGACTTGGGGTAAAACCCCTGGGATTCGACCGTAAACGTATGTTCCCCTGAAGAAAGCACCATGCCGGAACTGGGAATTTGGGACAGGGGTGTTATCTGTCCGTCCAGAAGAACCACAGCGTCGCAGGCGGCTTGCTCCGGCAGAACGGAAAAGGAAAGGGTGACAGAACTTGTGTTCAAAACAAAAGGCTCAAGTTGTTCCGCTAGTTTTTTCGCCAAGGAAACAATGTCGGACAAAGAACCAACCTGCTCGGCATTGCCCGCCACTATCGCGCCCGGATAGATTGCAAGTTGCACCTGAACAACTGCATATCCGCCAAAAACCGTCATGGTTCCGGAAACAAGGGCGTTGATTTTTTCCTTGGCCAGCATATCGTCCAAAGATGTATTCTCAGGGACTTGCAACAGGGTGGAACTGGAATCCTTCCATAATCTGACGGTTTCATGGGAAGCGACATAATTATTGTCTGATTCGTTTGTTTTTATTTCCTCAAGCAAAGCCCTTGTTTGCCTTTGATTTTCCTCCAGGTTTTTCTTCGCCTCTTCGACAGCAAGATCTTTTTTTTCTATTTCCTTCTTGAATTCGGATTCACTTTCAACGGAAAAAAGCACTTCGTCACGACTCTTTAACGCTTTTTCCAAAGCCGCAACAAGCGAAGGACGAGCTTTTTTCAACTCGTCCAATTTACGCTGTTGAAGTTCTTGCAGGGATGGAACTCTAAGGCCAGAATTGGAAAGATAATCAAGGACAAGGGAAGGGATTTGGACGGCGGCAGCTTTTACCTGTTCCTCGGAAGACGTATCGCTTTCCCATGAAAAAGGTTCCGCCGCTATAATCCAGTCGTTTGATGCAAGAATAAAGGACGGCAACAAAAAAGCGGCAAATAAAATAGCCAGCCGCCGTTTTGTCATATGACGTCCTCTTCTGCGGAAGAAGAAAGTGGTTGGCCTTTCCATTGCGCGGTTAAAAACGCCTCTATGAAAGGATCAAGAGTTCCGTCCATCACAGCTTGAATGTTCCCCATCTCATATTTCGTGCGATGGTCCTTGACCATCGTGTAAGGTTGGAACACGTAGGAACGGATTTGATTTCCCCATGAAATGTCCTTCTTTTCCGAAGCGAATTTTGCGTTCTCTTTTTCTCGTTCCTCGCGGTAATATTCGTACAATCTTGCCCTCAACATGCTCATGGCCGTGGCACGGTTCATTATCTGGCTGCGCTCTGTCTGGCATGCCACCACAATTCCCGTGGGAATGTGGGTGAACCGAACGGCTGAATCCGTCTTGTTCACATGCTGGCCACCGGCTCCTCCCGCCCGGTACGTGTCCACCCGCAAATCCTCCGGCTTTATTTCCACTTCTATCGTGTCATCCAACACGGGGAATACATAGACGGAAGTGAACGAAGTATGTCGACGAGCGTTGGAGTCGAAAGGACTTATACGAACAAGACGATGTATTCCGGCCTCTGACTTTAAGTATCCGTAAGCATAATCGCCGGTTATTTGCAGGGTAACGGACTTGATTCCGCCTTCCGCCTCCAGCATGTCAACGGTTTCTATTTTGTAGCCTTTGCGTTCAGCCCACCTCATGTACATTCGGCACAACATCTGCGCCCAGTCGCAGGCCTCTGTTCCGCCCGCCCCCGCATGTATGGTAAGGAAAGCTCCGTTTCTGTCAACCTCGCCTGAAAGCAGATTCAAAATACTCAACCGCTCATAATCAGCGAGTGCTTTGTCGTACATGGCCTTGAGCTCCGCTTCCACAGAATCATCGTCGCTTTCCACACCCAGCTCATACAGGGCTTCCATATCGTCTGCTGCACAAATCAAATCTTTCCATGGCTCCACACGGCTTTTAAGCTGCTTGATTTCCGCCATGACTTTTTCCGCCTTAGACGGATTGTCCCAAAAACCAGGTTCGCCGGACTGAGCCTCTTTTTGCGATATGGCTTTTTCTATGGCAGGTGCGTCAAAGACGCCCCCAGACATTAAGGATATCCTCTTTAAGAGAGGCGATTGGCAACTTTAAATCTTCAAGCATAGAAAACTCCTTGTTTTTATTTGTTTTTCATTTGGAAGGCATGCGCAATAGACAACGCTTCCATTTTTTTTTGGAAAGTTCCGTCACTGCGAACATACCGTCCAAAGGATATTGATACATTCTAATGGTGTCGTAATAATCTGTCACTCGGTCTATTTCTTTTTTCAAACTGGTGAAAGAATCGCTGGACAAACCTGTATGTTCCCAGCAAGCCCGCTGAATTTTTTTAAATCCAAAATGAGTCAGAACATTGGACAAAGCACGGGCTGTATCCATGGAACTGGGATCCAAAACGACTGAAACAAACATATGATTAGAATAGAATAAAGAAGATTGATTGTCCAGTCCAGCCCTTGAAAAATATGGTGTTTTAGCACATTATATAACAATGAAGTCGAAATTTTTATTTATGTTCATATTACTTTTTGTACCAGCCCTTGCAGCCGCCCAATCGGAACGACCCTTTGCATATGATGTTGCAGCGACTTCGGAAAACGAAAACCAAATAGACATTACATGGGTGCTGCCCAAAGGTGCCGATTCAACGGAATGGCAAGTCATCGTTTACCGGACGGATTTCCCGACAATAGGAAGCCGTGTTCTGGAAGATGTTCAGCCTTTGGCGGTCCTGCCTTGGGGAGAGACGTCATACACGGACACAGTCTATGACGACAAAGAATATTTTTACACCATAATGATTAGGCAAAACCAACAAAAAGAATTCTCCCTTGTCATTCCAGCTGTGAACACCACAGCGTTGGGAATCCGCCCCAAAAAAACAAAAAAAGAGGATTCCGTTGCAAATCAAAATGTTGCTTTACAAGAAACCCCGCAAAAAAGAAAAGGCGAACTACGGGAACTACCGCTTCCTTATTTGAACCTGTCGCATAACCAAGAATCATCCGGTCTGATATCAGAGCAAACAGAAGAAAACGCCGTCTCTCTAGCGAAAAGCAACTCTGACTTGAAAAAAATACAACCGCATATATTCCGCAACGAACAAGGCAAAAATCTTTACGGCGACCATCTAACACTGCACGATATTGTGCAAAATTACTTCGCCGTCGGGAAATATTCGGAAACAATCAAACAAATAAACGAGTTTCTTAAATTGAACAGAGAGCAAGAAATAACCGCCAGAAGCCTGTTCTACCTTGGAGAGTCATATTTTTATACAGGAAACCACAGCAAGGCATTGGAATCCTTCTTGGCGGTACAAAAATATTTTCCTGAACTTACGGCTCGTTGGATTCAGTTGACCCTAGACATGTATTCCATACCTTTGGCCAACTGACAAATCCAAAGAAAATATCACTGAATCAAATATATTTCCTGCAACATACGTGAAAGCACAGGATATTCCGTGCCGTTGATTTCTTCCGGCGACGGAGTAAGGCTTGGCTCAGAATCTTCTGTTTCCTCTTCTTCATCCTTGGGTTTCGCGACAACTACTTCATCTTTCACATTCATGCGGTCGAAAAAGCCTTTGCGTTCATAACGTCCCTGTGCCAAGGACTCGCTAACTTGCGTTATTTTTATTGTTCCAAGGACATCCTTCTCATCGTAAGATATTCCCATTCCCTGGTCCGGCGTGTACAACTGCCCGGCCTTGACAACAACAAGCTCCGTTCCAACTTCAAGACCTTCCGTGGAGCCCAAGTCAACAAGAACATCGTCGGCATTCCTGTCTATGACAAGACCTCTTACAGGCAACATCGACGATATGGAATCACACAATCTGCGCAAGGCTCCGGCATAACGGTCGTTGCCTGTGCGGTAAAAACGCAACTTCCCCGCTTCTGTACCGTTTCGGCCCGAATAAATCGTAGCGACAAGCAACAACTCCCGATCGTTTTCTTCCATTTCCACAAGAACAAAGAAATCCTGTCCCGCAGTCCTCGCATGGCGAAAAGCCTCCGCATAAGAAACCAAGTGTCCATGAGCATAAGACTCGACAGCGGCGACACCTGAAAACTGGCTTTCTATTGCCTTGACCGTTACAAGTCCCGCGTCGGCATGCAATAGCTGGGCATCGGAACCATAGGGATAAATACCGATTGACCAGCGGGTTTTGTCCACGTAAAACGAATCCACATTCCAACGTACCGCCAAAGTGTCAGACAGAAGGGATTTGTAGGCTTCTATGGTGTCCGACACCCTGACCGTGACGGGCTGCAACGCACTTATGAAATTAAGCTGTTCCAGATAAAGTTCCTGCTGGCCTTTTCTGTCAAGCATGTCCGCATATTCAGAACGGGCCACAGTATTAAGAGGATCCAAGCGCAACGCATTTTTGTACTCAAACTCCGCTTGGGCGGCTTGATACAATTTTTCATGTTCCCTGGCTTTTGTAATATGGTATTGAGCCCATTTCGCCCTGCGGGAATCTTCTATATCGAATGTTTCTAGGACAAGTTGTTCCAGAGCCACCCTCATAATCTCATCGGTAGGTACGGCGGCAAGAGCGGTTTCAAAAACATTATACGCCTTGGAATTCTGTCCCATGCGTAACAAGGAAAGACCTTTCACATACCACGCCGTGGCAAGATTGCGGTCATAATTGAGCCTGTAATCGCAAACATCCACAGCCTCCTTGAAGCGGTTCTGTTTAAAAAGTACAGTTCCCAAAAGCTCATAGGCTTTGTCCAACTTGGAATTCAAATTGATTGCCGTCCTCACACGGTATTCAGTGTCTTCCAAGTCTCCGTTCAAGTACGAAATCCATGCGGCGACATATTGAACTTCCGCATCATCGCTGTGATAGCGCAAGGCCTGCCCTATGTAATCTTTGGCTTCGTTTGTCTTCCCAAGTTCCTGTGCCACCAATGCGACAGAAAGCAATGCATTCCGATTGGATTGCTGTCTTTTAAGAGCGTCAAGATACAAATCTTCCGCCCCGGAAAGTCTTCCTGCAAGGATGTCCAACTGAGCAAGACCAAATCTAGCTTCTATGTTGTTAGGGTAAGAAGCAAGGACTTGGTTAAAAATCTTTTCCGCTTCTTCTTTTTCATTCAAGCCCAGATAGCAAAACCCTGTCAGGTTAAGTATATCTGTGTGGTCTTTTGCAAATTTGTCCGCAGATTCCAGATAAGAAAGGGCAAGGGAATATTCTCCAAGAGCGTAAGTACATTCAGCCATGGCGTACCACGCTTCTCCATAAACACCGTTTAATCTAAGGGCTTCGTGGTAAAATTCCACGGCACCATACCAATCTCCAACCGATTGAGCTTGCTGACCTTTGTCAAAAAAACTGCGCGCAGAAGGCGTAGTCGCCGCAACGACATTAACCAACGAAAAAAACGCCACAAAAACAACCAAACATTTTGTCCGGTAAAAATTCAGTTTCATTCAGCAGGTTCCCCCTGGTGACGTATCAACTTGATGACATTGACACGATGACCTTCCATATCCTGAACGATAAAATCATAACCATTCCAGGAAACCTTTTCATACTTCACGGGAATTTTTCCGAACAAGTCGAAAACGAACCCCCCAAGGGTGTCGAATTCCTCCTCTGGGAATTGGGAGGACAAAGTTTCGTTCAAATCACCCAAATTCACCCTTGCGTCGCACAACCAAATGTTTTCGCTTAAAAGAGTTATGTCCTCCCTCTCGTTGTCAAATTCGTCCTGAATGTCACCTACGATTTCTTCAATTATGTCTTCCATGCAGACAATTCCTGATATTCCGCCATACTCGTCAATGGCGATTGCAATATGGATGTGTCTGCGCTTGAATTCACGTAGAAGGCTGTCTATGCGTTTTGACTCCGGCACAAAGAACGCTTTGCGAATGTGTTTTTCCAAGTCAATCGTTTCATGCCGGGCAAAAACGGCTATCAAATCCTTTACGTACAAAACCCCAATCACATTGTCAATTGAATCGCTGTACACAGGAAAACGGGAATGACCGCTTTCCGCAATTTTTTCCAGAAGTTCGTCCTGAGGTATTCCTGCGCTGAGAAAATCCACATCAATACGAGGAATCATAACTTCCTTTACAGAAGTCTCTGACAAATCCTCTATGCCGCGAATCATGTCACGTTTTTCTGCATTTAACTGCTGTTGCTCAGAAGCAGCCTCTTCGCTGGTCTGCGAATGGTAATCTGTCGAATCAGCACCTTTCCCGTTTTGTTTTTTCTTTAATCTTCCAAATAAACCCATCTAAGCATTCCTTATTATTTCTCTATTATTATATCGGCGTCAGTCAACAAATTTGACAGAACAGTTTCTTGAAACTTTAGCATTTCTTGCTCAGGACTGTTGTCGCTGTGGTCGTAACCGGCAAGATGAAGAATGCCGTGAAGCAAAAGTCGTTTCAATTCTTCATCAACAGGCACATTGAAGTCTTGTGCATTACGGCGCAAAGTGTCAAGGCTGACAACTATGTCACCTGCAGAAAACCACGTCCTTCCATCTTCGTCAGTATACGAGTCTCCTTGCTCAAACGAAAGGACATCCGTGGGAGAATCAATTTCTCTATACTGTTTGTTGAGTTGCCGAATAAAAGAATCTCCGCAGAACATAACGGAAAGCTCCCATCCTTTGTATTCCAGCTTGTCAAGCACCTTTGACATGAAAGGATGAACTTTGTCCAACCACTCAGGGGAATCAGATTCCTCGTGTACAGAAACAAAAATGACATTCCGTTGTTCCAAAAAACAAACATCCTCTGCCATGCATTTACTCCTTGGACTGCTCTTGTGAAAAAGTCGTGTTGTCCGGATCCTTTTGGTTCGGGTATTTTATGCGTGAATGGTAATGGCCGGCAAGAATTTGAACAAAAGAATCCTCTATCACGGCCAAATCCCTGAACGACAACTCAGACTTGTCCAACTGCTTGTGGTCGAATTTACTCATAACAAGTTCGTG
>JAZSMM010000084.1:0-4167 GCA_045535895.1 Treponema sp. | reverse complement strand
ATTGCAAGAAGCAATATGGCACTTACAAGCAACAAAATTCTTTTTAGTGTTTTGTATACGCTCTCCATTACCATGTCGGAACGTACCACGGTTATTACGCCGCAGTCACCTATGGAAAGTTTTGTGTAAGCACCAAAGTATTCCACGCCATCAGTGTCCGTAAACATAATCTGTCTGTTGGTGTCGTTGTTTGCCCTCATTTCCTGCACAATTGGCATGTTGGAAAAATTGGCTCCGGCTTTTATCAGGTCAAGGTCGTTGTGTACAAGAACATCGCCTTCATGGTTTATCATAAAGGAATTGTTTACAGAACCAGTGCTGAAAACATCTGTTAGCATGTCGGATGAAAACAACAGGACGGCAGCCTGATTTAAACCGCTTTCCGTCCATGGATAAAGCATTGCCAGCATGGAAGTCTGGAATTCTGTCGCCGCTGGCAAAATAAACACTTCTCCCTTGCAGGCCCTGTCCATGTATTCCACGTTGTTTCTCATAAAAACTTGCACCAAGTTGCTGTCCAGTTCGTTTGAAAGAAAAAACCTGTTGTTTACAAGAAACCTTTCAGATTGCTTTGAATCCGCATTGTAAAGAGCTATTACCGCCATGTTTTGGTTGCGCTCAAAAAAGAAAGCCGTCGCTTGCCGTGAAACTGCAGCGGATGTTCCTGCTGAACTGAGCATGTCCAGCAACAAGAAGCAATTAGAGCGTATGGTTGCCAACTCGTTTTCGGCTGTGGTCGCGGAACGGGAGTTCAGTGTATGGTTGTTTTCCTCCGCCGTGATTTGGGTGTCTTCCCCAGTGAAATAAGAAACTATAAAAGTTACCGCCCCAAGCGAAACAAGGACTAATGTAGTAATAATGAGGATTAGTTTAAACCCTATGGTGAATTTCACCTTTTGCATATACTCTCCATTTTTATATAACTTTACTTATTTTACCACAATTGCTTGTCTTTGTCAGTGTTTTATAAGCAAAATAAAAAAAAACTTGCAGCACGACGACTGCAAGTTTTTTTGTAGGTCAAAGTTTCGCCACTGAAATTTTTTGCACAGTGTACTTGTAGTCACGCTCGTTTATGGTGAAAGCATGGGTTTCTTTTTCCTTCAAGTTAAGGATTGCGTTCCCCAACGGAGACATGTACGAAAGTATTTTGTTTTTTGGGTCGGACTCCCAAGGTCCAAGGATTGTATATGTTTCCGTTTCTCCTGTAAGTTCGTTTTTGAGAGTCACAACGGTTCCAAAGGAAATGCGGGCGGTTGTAGTGGTTGTAGGGTCGAACACTCTTGCCCTTGCTATTTCATCTTGGAGTTTTGCTGCGGTGGCGTTCAATATGGCCTGCTTTTCCCTTGCGGCCTTGTATTCCGCGTTTTCCCTCAAGTCTCCTTGTTCACGTGCCTCGCCGATTTCCCGTGCGGTGTCGGGAAGCTCCACGTTTGTGATGTGGTCCAATTGCTGCTTCTTTTCCTCAAGTTTCTTTGCCGTCACAATAAGGCCGTGCTGCGTCACAGCCTTTTCTTCTACCCCGTGGAATTTGAAGTCAGGATGTTTTTCAAGGATGCGATTCCTGATGTTCATTTTTATGGCGGGATCAAGGTCTTTTACATCGTCAACCAGTGTGTACAGCCTGTTTATCGACTCCTTGTCGTTCTCTTTTATGTGGTTCAACAAAACATCATCCTTGAACAGAAGGTTCTGGACTTGTTTGTTTATGTTGCGGTTAGCCGTTGTGTTTACGTGGTTTTCTATTTCCCTGAAAGTCAAGTCCATGATGTGAATCAAGGAAATCAACTGCTTTTCATAAGGGATGTTCGCTTCTTTGAACCATTCTTCGTCGCTGCACTCGCGGAAAAAATAAATGGCGGCTTCTTTGTACGCTCTGTAGTCTTCAAAACTGTCTTGCGCTAGTTTTTGTACCTGCGCCACGTGTCCACCGTTTATCAATGCGACAAGCATGTCATTTTGCAATACAGTGGGAAACAGTTTGATGTATATGTCGGCCCAGTTTGGCAAAAGTGTCTTTATGCAGTTCAAGTAGTCCTTTCTCAAGAATGTGTTCTTTGTGTCTTTTAGCGCAAGATACATTTCTTTTGGGTTTTCCACCTCGCTGAACAGTTGGTCGAAAGTATATTTTATGCCGGGGTTCAGGTGGGGAAATTGTGCTGAAATGCGCCGTACTACAAGGTATGCCGCTACGGTCTGCTCCGTTACAGAACTGAATGACTTTAGATAGCCTGTGAAGTAGGAGAACATGTCCGCAAAAAGTTCGGATTCTGTGTCCGCTTCCTGGGTGAATTTCATCAAGATGTCTATTCTGGCAAAAAACTGCTTTTGTGCCTTGAATTCATTTGCAAGTTTCTCTTCTTGGGAGATTGCGTGGTCCCTGACCGTGTACAAGTTTATGTCATCGGGGTTTATTCCGAACATGGGGTCGCTTTCCAGAATCTTTCGTGAATTCGTACTCCAACTTGTCCACTCGCCAGGAGTGAGAATTCCTGGTACAAGTTCTGCCTTTATCCTTTTGAAGTCGCAGTTGTTTCCAAAACTGCGGATTATTGTTTTCAATGCCCACGCCTTGTCCGATTTGACCATTTTGGCGAGTTCTTCTTTTGGTTTTGTTGCCTTAAGAACCCATATATGGTCGTTTGCCAAAGGCTGCAATGCGCTAATTGCCATTTGGAGGGTCATTTCCTTTACGCCGTACCTTTTGCCGAAATTAATTGAAAGTTGCTCTCCTTCCACTTTGCGTATTATTCCCACCCCCCAAGAACGGTGGAATACAAAATTTTTTGCGTCAAAGGCGATGTGTTTTTCAAAGTTAGATATGGCTTCAAAGATGTTGCGCCAAGAAGAAGTTAAGTCCGATATGCGTATGTAGTCCTCTAGCTGGCTGTGTTTTGCATATTTACCCCGGAAACAATCCACTATTTCCCGTCTTGCCCATTGGTCTTTGTCGTCGATTGAAAGAATCAACTTCAAAATATCTATGGCGGTATCCCATTTTTCGTTGTCACGATAGTAGGTGTACAACTCTTGCATTAAAATTGCACTTTTGTTTTCGCTTATGGCTTTCGCAATCTTCCTTTGGACTAGATAGAAGAAATCTATTTCCTCAGGAACGATTGAAACCAGTTTTGTCCAGATTTCTTTTACCTGATTCATGCTGTTTATGCCGAGGTTTATGTAGCGCAATATCGCTTTTTTGTAGTAGTCCACGGATGATTCCATGTCGCCTTGCTTTTCGTATCTTTCTGCAAGAAGTTTAGCTGTGTCGGCTTCTTCATGGTCCACACGCACTAAAGTTTCATAAACATCCCATACTTTTTCGTTGTCGTCTTCCCTGTAGCAGTCCGCAAGGGTTCTCAGCGCGAATTTATTGCCTTCGTCTTCTGCAAGGATTGTCTCGCAAAGGTAGGTGACAATGTTCGACTTGTGCTGGTCCTGAAAAATTTCTACCAAAGAAATCAAAGAGGAATTGTCCAAAGTCCCTTTTTTAAGCGCAAGCATTCCTGAAATATAAAGAGCTATGATGCTGTTTTTTGTGTGTACAAGGTGGTCGTCGCAAATCTCTTTGATTTCATCTGTACAACCTTCGGTTTTGGCGTTTTCTATGACTGAAGCCAACTCAATAAAATTATTCTTGGAATAACTGCTGATTGATTGCCGTGTCCATTTTTCCTCGTTCAGCATTTTCTGAACAGACTTAACAAGTTCCTCTGACATATAATCTCCTGTTTGCCTTGTACGGCTTTATTGCCGGATAGTTTGTATTTTCGCTACATTGTGTACTTGTCGTACACATCACTGTCCAACAGTTTTATTTTAAGCAGCGTTTCATTTATCTTTGACCGCTCGTCGTTCACAGCGACATAGTGGTCTATAAGCCAAAAATAATGGTTGATTAGTCGCGGAACCAAAATCTCCGGTCTGCTCGCAGGGTCTTTCAGTTCGTTTTCTAGTGTATATATCGCCTGTTTCAACCGCCCGACTTCTTGCGGCCTAAGCTGCCGCTTTATGTTCATAACCCCATACAATACGCCGTATATGGGAACCCATTCCACCATGACATCTTCTGCAAAACCTTTTTCCCGAACCAGATTTATCAGGCTTAAAATCATCTGAGAGTCCAGAAACGTCAAGTCGATTTTAGGAGCACCAACAAAAAAGGCT
>JAZSMM010000009.1:0-2206 GCA_045535895.1 Treponema sp. | reverse complement strand
GCCACGCTGTTTTTAGCGGGAACTTGTGAAAAGGCGGAATAACCTAAAACAACTCCGGCTGAAACACAAAAAATGAACTTAAGAAAAGAAAAAATATTTGAAAATCTCATATGCAAACATAACAAACCAGCAAACAAAACGAAACAGTTCTAAATGCTTATGTTTATTCTTGCTGCGGTTTGTGCTGATTGGGTGTAAACACTGCTGGCGTTGCGGTATGGATTTTTTATGGAAGACAACCGTTCCTTTATCTGCGAGATATGCACTTGAAGCAACTCGCGGTTCTTCTTGTTCCGTTCAAGGACTTGTTTTTGCAGGTTCTGTAAATCGGCTTGTAAACATGGAATGTCCGAGGCAGATGAACTTCCTGTAAACGCATCGTTGTACATGGTTTCTATCGGTTTTATGACCTTCTGTAGACTGATTATGTTGGAGGCAATCTGTTGTTCAAGTTCCGTATGAACAAGCAATGCATCTGCATTTTCATTCTGAATGGTTTTTTCTTGTTCCTCTAAAACATGCAGGTATTCCCTGAATTTTGCACGTTGTTGTTCCAATAACGTACGGAATCTTTTTAACAAGGCTGTACGTTCTTCAATTTCTGTCTGGGTAAGGTTCTCCATAGGTTTATCCGTTGATGTCAATTCCGGCATAAGATACAGGTGCCGGTGATGTTCCGGCAGAAGCAGATGCCTCGGCCCAAGCGTCTCTAAGCTGAATCATCATGTTTTGAACAAACAAGACTTTCTTCCGGCTGTGATTCAAGGAAACATTCAGCAACTCTTGGTTAAAGAAGATATACAGCGACATCAGGTTTTTGGCTATGTCGCCACCAGCTTCCATGTCCAAGGCAACCATAAGCTCCGTGATGATTTCTTGGGCTTTTTGGATGTGCTTGGAAAACTGCTCTATGTGCGGTGCGTCCACTTTGTCATTTTCCGAAATATAGGAAAGGGCAAAACTAAGCTGTTTGATTGATTCGTCATAAAGCATGACGACCAACTTCCCTTGGCTTGCTGTACGAACCCCAGTTTCCCGGTATGCACTATAAGCATTCATTGTCTGACTGTATCCCATAAGAATCCCCCTTACAGTAATTCTTTATAATTATCGGAATCTGAATAAACTACTTTATATTTTTTATGAAAAAATCTTGTTCCTATCGACATTGCCGCCAAATTTCGTATATTTTATTATATGGAAAACACGAGGTATTTTTATGGACGAAAAAAACAAAGGAAACGATCCTTTTGATTTTTTTAAGTTAGCTCCTGATTCAGGAGATTCTGGGGAAAATCCAGGTAAAAAAAAGAATAAATTTCCTTTTTGGGCAATTCTTTTGATTGCTGCCGGAGCAACTCTTGTTTTGAATTTTTTCTTTATGTCCAAACCGGACACATTGATTCCTTTTTCGCAGTTCAGGCAAATGATAGAGTCCGGTCAAATTGTGTCCGTTGATTTGGGAGAAACTTATTTTATTGGCTATACATCTGAAAGGTCTGAGACCGACCCTTCTGGTTCTATTCCTTTGTTCTCTCCTGCAACTTCCCGTAATTCCGTTAAGACGGCTGGAATTTTGACAGAGGATTTTCTTTCCTTGCTCAATGAAAAAGGTGTCACTTACAAGGTTGTGGCCAGGCAGAACAGTTTTTTGGTTCAACTTTTGATTAATCTAATTGTTCCTGCCGTCTTTATCTTCTTGATGTGGTTCTTCTTGTTCAGGAAAATGGGCGGAGGACTTGGCGGTAGTATTTTTTCCGCAGGAACATCTAGGGCCAGTGCGGTTGAAGAAGGAACGGTCAAAACACGTTTTACCGATGTCGCCGGTGTTGACGAAGCAAAAGAAGAACTTGTAGAGGTTGTGGATTTTTTGAAATCTCCGCAAAAGTACACGGAAATTGGTGGAAAAATCCCAAAAGGGGTTCTTTTGGTTGGACCACCGGGAACAGGGAAAACCCTTTTAGCTCGTGCGGTTGCAGGAGAAGCCGGTGTTCCTTTTTTTAAAATTTCAGGTTCTGATTTTGTAGAAATGTTTGTTGGTGTGGGAGCAAGCCGTGTCCGTGACTTGTTCAAGCAGGCACGGGAAAAAGCTCCTTGCATTGTGTTTATTGACGAGCTTGACGCAATTGGAAAAAGTCGTGTGAATTCGTTGAATGGAAACGATGAAAGAGAACAGACTTTAAACCAACTGCTTGTTGAAATGGAC
>JAZSMM010000290.1:0-6992 GCA_045535895.1 Treponema sp. | reverse complement strand
TATTGAAGGTGTACTTGCGCTGAGCCGGCGAAGTGGAATTGTAGATATGAAATATGGCGGACTTTGCTCCCCTAAGGCACTCGAAAGTTTTCTTCACAAGATGCTCTCTGGCCTGGCACAAAACCTGAATCGTCACATCCTCCGGGATTCGGTCTTCTTCTATCAGACGGCGCAAAAAATCATATTCCGTCTGGGAGGCACTGGGGAAACCCACTTCTATTTCCTTGAAACCAGTTTTTACCAAAAGATCAAAAAAAGCCAGTTTTTGTTCCACCCCCATGGGAACCGCCAAGGCTTGGTTTCCGTCACGTAAATCGACGGAGCACCAAATGGGCGGACGGGTGATTTCATTGTCAGGCCATTTCCTGTTTACAATCGGGATTTTACCGAAAGGTCTGTATTTCGATACGTTGTTCATATATAATCCTCCAAAAGATTCAAAAAAAGACCCGCCGCCTGTTCGGCAACGGGTCCGCAAGTTACGTAAGCATATATCTTACACGACACCACAGCCTGTCAGGCAAAAAGAAAAACTATCCGATAGTAGTAGGTATGTCGTGTAAAACATATTGCAATTATATGAAAAGTCCATAATCCCGTCAACCCTCTATACGTGACATCGCAATACGCTTGGCCCGGACTTCCTCCAACATCCTGCACAACTTGTCCAAGTCACCGCTTTCCAGACAGTCACGAATTTTGCCAAAAGAAAGCAGAAAAGAATCCATATGAGCCAAAAGTTCTTTTTTGTTGGCAGCGAAAAGTTCCGTCCACAAAGGAGCGTTTATCATAGCTATGCGGGTAAGGTCCTCAAAACTCCCGCCACCAAAAGCCGTAACACGGGTGTCTTCTGCACTGTCAACCAATGCCGCCGCAATAACATGGCACAACTGCGATGTAAAAGCAATCTTATGGTCGTGCAAGGCGGCGTCGGCTTCTATAATTCTGGTGAAACCAAGGGAAGTCACCAAGTCTTTGAAAAAAGTCAAATTCTCTTTTTTATTTTGTGCCGTGGGCATCAAAATATAATTACGATTGGCAAACACAGAACCAGAAGAAGCTGCATAACCTTCTTTTTCGCTTCCTGCCATGGGATGACCGCTGATAAAGTCCACGTCGTCACGCAGAACCTGGGGCAACTCGGACAATATTTGGGTTTTCACGCCGGAGATGTCCGTGACAATGGAAGTGCTTTTGAAACTTTCCCTGTGGGCTCTCATAAACTCCAACGTGGCGCGAGGATACAAACATATAAAGACCACATCGCAAAGAGACAGCATTTGTGAAACCTGTTTTTCATTGTATCCGCAAGAAATGATTCCGTCCTGCATCGACTGGCTCAAAACAGAACTATTCATATCGCAAGCTAAAATTCTACCTTTCGCACCGCTTTTGCTGAGTATGTTGGCCCTGATTGCCTTCGCAAAAGAACCTCCCATCAAGCCCAAGCCCACAAAACCATAGGTAAAATCCATAGCGTATGAAAAATCTTTTCTCACAATTTTCTTCCTTCCACAGCGGCGTATTTAACAAGAACCCGCATCAAATCCTCAAACTGATCAGGCGTAAGGGATTGTTCCCCGTCGCACAAAGCGCATTCCGGGTTGTTGTGAACCTCCACCATTACGCCGTCTGCACCTGCGGCGACAGCGGATTTCGCAAGTGTAGGAACCATCCAACTCATTCCACAAGCGTGGCTTGGGTCTACAACCACTGGCAAATGGCTTTCTTTTTTCAAAAAAGGAATAGCGCTCAAGTCCAAAGTATTCCTCGTGTACTGGTCAAAACTGCGGATTCCCCTTTCGCACAAAATCACATCCTCGTTGCCCGCCGCCATAATATATTCAGCCGACATGAGAAGTTCTTTCACTGTATTGGCAAGTCCTCTTTTCAGCAAAATGGGTTTTTTGCAACCGCCAAGTTCCTTAAGAAGGTCGAAATTCTGCATGTTCCTGGCCCCGATTTGAATAACATCCACGTCGTCAAACAATTCCAATTGCGTTATGGACATAAGTTCCGTGACTATCGGAAGGCCTGTGGCTTTTTTTGCGGCAACCAAAAGTTTTATTCCCTCGCCGCCTAGACCTTGAAAACTATACGGACTTGTACGGGGCTTGAAGGCGCCACCTCTAAGGAACCTTGCACCAGATTTTTTCACGGAAAAAGCTATGTTTGTAAGTTGTTCCTCGCTTTCAACAGAACAAGGCCCGGCAATAACAGCCACGTTTCCGTCTCCTAGTTTGGCAGGAACCACGCCCTGTTGATTTGCACCTGCCAAAATCAAAGTGTCTTCTGGATGGAAAGCCCGGTTGGCCATCTTGTATGGAGATTGAATGCGGACAACATTGTCCACTATCTTGTTCACCATAAGGCTTTCCGGCTGCATGCGTGAGGTGTCGCCTACAAGGCCCAGAATCGTGTGGTCAACACCGTTGGACACATGTACTTCAAAACCAAGACCCTTTAGATGGGAAATAAATTCTTGCACCTGCACGGGAGGTGAGCATGGTTTTAAAACAACTATCATTTTCCTGTTTTCTCCTATATGACAAATATATTATTTATTGGCGTATTTTTCATTGTTCATAAAAACATACCAATCAGACTGGGAATTTGTCAACCAGATGTGACCAAAGAGTGCAAGCACGTAAATTACGATGTTTGACAACGTGAAGTCAAATATTATATCATCAACTGAATCCACGGCGGTCGCAACTACCCGCCTTACCAAAACAAGGAGCCACAATGGATTTTCCAAGCACAAAGCCTGCTTCTCAAAGGCTTTTCCCCGTGTATACAGGTTTTTTCGTAGGTGTTTTGATTCTGTCAAACATCTTGGCGGTAAAAATGGTTCAACTCGGTCCTTTTGTATTCGACGGCGGCACAATGCTTTTCCCTTTGTCATATATTTTTGGAGACGTTCTTACAGAAGTATACGGCTTCAAAAAAGCCCGCTCCGCCATATGGACGGGTTTTGTGGTTTTGATGGTCATGGTCGCAAGCATATGGTTGGTCGGACTTTTGCCGGCTTGTGACGATTGGAAGCTGCAAGCGGCATACGACTCCATTCTTTTGCAAATGCCAAGAATTGCTAGTGCAAGCATGGCGGGATATTTTGTCGGGGCATACACCAACTCAGTTGTACTGTCCATTCTAAAAGTAAGGACAAAAGGCCGTTTTCTGTGGCTTAGGACCATCGGCTCTACACTTGTCGGACAATTTTGTGACAGCTCGATATTCGTTTTCATTGCCTTTGCAGGCCTATACCCTTGCAACACCCTTATGACAATGGCGTTGTCAAACTATCTTTTTAAGACAGCAATAGAAGCAGCGTTTACCCCTGCAACATATTTGGTCGTAAAATTCACAAAGAAACAAGAAAAAACAGACGTTTTTGACGACAATGAAAAATACAAGCCTTTCCCGGGCTGTTGAATTGCTTTGAATTTTCACAAGGATTTTGCTGCCGTAAGAGCTTTTGACTCGTTTGAAAAAATTTTCAAAGAATTTTCTGAAAGCCATCCAGACTCAAATTGATACCAAACAACTTTTTGCCTGCCTTCCTGAATAAAACGCTTTCCTACGACTTGAACTATGTCGCCTTTGCGGGCATGGGCTTTTGAGTCTGCATTTGCCTTCGGCTGCACTCTGAACTGCACATAAGGTTCTGTAATCAAAGCCCATTCATTTCCCAAAGCCAAGTCGGGGGTGGGTTCTAAATCCGGTGCGACGCGAATTTTTTCGTTGCATCCAGAAAACAAAACAATGCACAAAGAAAGACAAACAGAAAAAAATATTTTCCTACCCATTGGTTCTCTCCAACAAATATTTTTTCACAGCAGGATACAGTTGCATGTCCGAGTCCACAAAATCAAGGCTTGGTATTTCCTCTACATCAAACCAGTCAACCTTGGAATGCTCCGCAAGACAAAAATCGGCAATATCGTTGGACACAAAGACTTCGTAGGCAAAAAGATGAAAAGTGTGTTCGTGGTTTTCAAAAACAGTGTCGCAGATAAAATTCTTTACATGGGCAGAAACACCGAATTCTTCAAAGATTTCCCGTTCTACGGCTTGTCCGTGACTTTCGTTGGGTTCAACTTTACCACCCGGAAATTCCCAACGGCTACCCATGTCCCCGCAGGGAAGTCGTTTGCCCAACAGGACTTTTGTGCCAAAAGAAATTATGCAGGCAACAGATTCTTTCCCCATATACTACAGAAACAAAACCTTTGGGAAAACAAAATGAACGACCGCCACGACAATGCAAAACACACCCACAGCTTTGTGGTTTTCCATGACAAAGCGAACCGGAGAAGGAGGATTGAATTCCACTGTTGAAGAAGTCTTATAATATTCAACCAAAATACAGAAACCGCCTACAATACCGGCAACAGACGGAAGCAAATCCCCTATGACAGGCACATCATTTTGCACCACGGAAAGCAACTTCATAAAGCCCACAAGAACGGCAAGGACACCCAAAACAAGCCTGAAGTTCCTGTTGTCCATGAACCCAAGGGCATCGTTTTTTTTCGCAGTTTCTTGTTCAGCACCTTCTACAGGAACCACATCCTTGCTTTCCATGTCAGTCGAACAAAAAAGAATCAAACCTGTGACAAGATTCAACAGAACCGAAAGAAAATAAAACTGAAGCATATACATCCTCCATGGAAATCAATTCTTAGACACGTTGCACCTAAGGGTAGCAGTGTCTGCGGAAACCGTCACAACGGCTTCTACAGACACTATATCATAATCCGAAAAACTTGTCCTCAAAAAAAGTTCCTCGCCGTTGTAAAATCCTTGGGAATCGCCGGAAAAAACCAACTGCTCCTCTTTTGAATAAGCCTTGAAAACAGCGAACACAGGAACAGAAGACTCAAAAGAAACGTCCCCTTTACTTGCGAATTTAAGGCTTACATAAACAGAGTCCTCAAAAGAAAAGGCGGAAAGTTGAACAGGTATATCGGAAACCGTTGCGGATTTTTCATCTGTTATCATAGGCAGCATGAAAATCAAAAGGCTCAAGACAACAATTGTGACCAGCAGAAACCTGGAAGTCTTTGTCCTTACAAGAGTACGAAATATCCCTTGCTTTGAGACGGCCTCTTGTTCAGCATAGAACTGCCTTACGGTTTCGTCCGCATTTTTAAGCCTTTCACCCGGCTTCCCATAATGGTAGACGAGCGGCTCCTCTCCTTCTGCATAGCCTTCCACCGGCGAACCAATGTTTTTCATGTTCATCCTTGTATCAAAGCGTCGACAAGAGTGTCTGTACGCCACCACGAAATCGTAACTTTATCCTCTTTCACAAACAAGGCGGAAATTATTCCTGTAGGCGACAAGACAAAGTCATAATACAAGTTTTCATTGTGGTCGACATCCAAATGCCTGACCAAAACCTTTTGTTCGTCTTCTTGGATCATTTGGACTGTGTACCCTCCATCATCAGCAACCATAAAAAAAAGCCAGCCCGAATCCGTTGTCCCCAAAAACTCGTATGACAAAGGATACACAAGACGGGTAAGTCCATCGCTGACGTTTTCTTCGTAAGGGGGAATTGTCAAAGGTTGTCCATAAACCCCGGTTTCCACGTCCAAAGGAAAAAGCAATGTCGCAGTATAATCTATGCCGGACTGCACATTAGATGCGGTGTCCATGGTAGTGGTGTAATAATCAACCTTCACAAACAATTTTTTTTCCGTATATGAAGGGACAATCTTTTCAAGGGAGACAAACATCTCAAACTCCGTCTGTTCCTGCAACGGGTTGGGCAGTTGGGAAACAGAGAAAGGCACCGTATACATCAAATATCCCGTGTCGTTGAACCAATACGCCATCATTCCGTCGTTTGTCTGGCACACAACCACGAGTTCGTTTTCATCAGTCGTGTATATGTCACGAACATGCGGAAAAGGAACTCCGCCGGGACCTTGCTGCCCTATATAGTCCATAAAGTTGCCGCCGCTGTCAAAGCGCAACACAACTTGGCTAAGCAAAGTCCTGTTTTTAGTGTCTTGCTCCTGCCGTTCTACCGGCAGCTTGTCAACCACGTACAGATATTTTCGAGAATCAACCGCTATTTCACCCACACTGTTGAGCGGATAAGAAATCGCCTTGCGGGTCACCGCCATATCCTGTTGGGCATCTTCCGTAGTGGCAAACGAGGGGACCGGATTGGTTTCGTCGTTGTAAAAAATACTTATCAAGTCGCCGTAGGAATTGAATTCCATCACTTTTTTTGACTCGCCGTTAGCTATATAGAAAAAACCATCCCTCATCTCTATGCAAGTCTTTATGGGACCCGGATTTGCAAGGCTGAAAAGGTTCAACTCGTCTTCAAAATTGCCGTAGTTCAACGAAAAAAGCGTTTTTTCCTCCAAGGACATCACAGCACCGTTTTCGTCGCAAGAATACATCACAAGACCAAAAATAAGCGCAAGTAAAAGCAAATGGTGTTTGTTCATACACTTTATAGAATAAGACAAGACTTTTCGTTGTGTCAAGACAAGCCAATTGTTCCCCTTGAAACCTCTACTATGATATAGTAAATTATATGTTATGATTGACTCTATATTGACTTTTTTATTCGGCTCAAAAAACGAGCGTGATGTTAAACAACTTGTTCCTGTCGTAGAAAAAATAAACCAGAAAGAAGACTGGGCAAAAAGCCTTTCAGCTCAACAGTTTCCTGAACAGACAAAGATTTTCAAAGAACGTCTGGCAAAAGGTGAAACGCTAGAAGACATCCTTCCAGAGGCCTTTGCCCTTGCCAGGGAAGCCGCAAACAGGATGCTAGGAGAACGGGCATACGACGTGCAATTGATGGGTTCAATCGTACTGAATTCCGGGCGTATCGTGGAAATGAAAACAGGCGAAGGAAAAACCTTGATGTCCGTCGCAGCAGCATATCTAAACAGCCTTACGGGCAAAGGCGTTCACGTAGTCACGGTGAACGATTATCTTGCCCAAGTCGGAGGCCAAGCGGT
>JAZSMM010000130.1:0-4456 GCA_045535895.1 Treponema sp. | reverse complement strand
CGCTCTGCCTCTTCCGGCTCAAGTTCTTGCTGGCAGCGTCATCTCTAGTTTTGGAAAGCATTTCGATGAAGGCAGTTGTACCATGACGGATGGTTCTGATTATTTTGTTGCAGAAACCTGCGAATATCAGCGTCATTTTATGGATTTCCATCCAAAAAAAATAATTTTAACCAGCGTGGAAAGTGACCATCAGGATTATTATCCAACCTATGAAGACATTCGGGATGCATTTGTGGATTACGTATGTTTGCTGCCACAAAATGGAGAATTGATTTATTGCGCAGACGATTCTGGTGCTGTGGAAGTTGCGCAAATTGTTTGTAAAAAACGTGATGACATAAAATTAACCGCTTACGGTGTTGCCGCCACAGGGGATTACCGCATTACATTTGGTTCTGTATGCGATGGCCGTCAGTGTTTTTATTTGGATGGGTTCAAGTCACATAAATTCGCTCTTAAAATGCCTGGGAAGCATCTTGTGCTGAATGCAAGCGCAGCGATAGCTTTGGCCGTTTCACTTTTACAGCATGAAACAAAGCAAAGTGAAGATGCAATTTTTACACAGCGAATTGCAGAAAAAATATCCAGTGCATTGTTGTCTTTCCGTGGAGGCAAACGCCGCACAGAGTTGGTTGGACAAGTTGGGAATATTGTTTTTTTAGATGATTATGGCCACCATCCAACTGCAATAAAAACAACCTTGGAAGGATATAGAGCGTTTTATCCAAATCGCAAAATAATTGTAGACTTTATGTCCCACACATACACAAGGACGGCTGCCTTGTTGGATGAATTCGCTTCATCTTTTTTCGCCGCAGACGAAGTGATTTTGCATAAAATTTATGGTTCTGCAAGGGAGAATGCTTCTGCAACAGGCGTTTCAGGGGAAACGCTTTTTCAAAAGACAAAAGAATGTCATTCTAACGTAAGGTACTTCCCTGAAGTCATGGACGCTTATGAAGAACTTTGTTCGGAGCTAAGTGAAAACGATGAATCCTTTTCAGGTGGAATTGTTTTTGTGACGATGGGAGCCGGAGACAACTGGAAACTGGGCCGGGCTCTTTTTGAGCATTTCTCAAAAAAACATAATCTTTCGAGGTGAAACATGACAAGTATGACAGGCTATGCCTATGCCGAGCAATGCATAGAAGATGCGACAATTTCTGTTGAAATTAAATCATATAATTCAAGGTTTTTGGATTTGTCTGTGAATCTTCCTTCTTTTTTGGGGAGGTTGGAAGTTTTTTTTAGGGAAAAAATAACAGAGGCGGTTGTTCGGGGAAAGATTGACGTGTCAATCCGTGTCAGAGAAGAAAAACCAGAAACGCAAGTTACAGTAAATACAGAAGTGGCTTTGTCTTATGCAAAAGCAATAGAACAAGTCGCTTTGACTCTGGGTCGTAAAGTTGAAGAAATACCGCTTGGCTTGATTGTTCAGCAAGAAGGTGTTTTGACTTCTAATCGTGACTATGATATGGATGAATACAAACAGCTGATTAATCCTGTTTTTAACCGGGCTTTGGACGACTTTTCAAAGGACAGAATCCGTGAAGGACAAAACTTGAAGAAAGATTTGCTAGAAAAACTTGTTGAGTTGGATGCAGCCGCTTTGTTTTTCAAGGAATGGCAGCCAAAAATGGAAGAACTTTTCCGCGAGAATATTTTGCGCCGTTTTAACGAGTTGCTAGGAGAAGCCGTGGACGAACAACGGGTTATGACGGAAACAGCCGCAATGCTTGTAAAATATACAATAAACGAAGAAATTGTTCGGCTGCAAAGTCATCTTGCGGCATTGCGCTCTGAAATAGAAATGAATCCCGCCCCTGGACGTAAAATTGATTTTTTGTGCCAGGAAATCAATCGTGAGATAAATACAATTGGTTCAAAAAACCAATTTACGGAAGTAGGTGCAATGGTTGTCAACGCAAAAAATGCATTGGAAAATATTCGTGAACAGGCAAGAAATGTAGAGTAAGGCAAGGAGAAAAAATTGATTTACGAAAATATTTTACAGGCAATGGGAAGCACTCCAATCATTCAGTTGCAGAGGATTGTTCCTGCAGAAAGTGCTAGGGTTCTGGTGAAGTTTGAGGGATTGAACGTGGGAGGTTCCATAAAGACCAGGACGGCGTTCAATATGATTCAAGATGCGGAGCAAAAAGGACTCATAAACAAGGACACAATCATCGTGGAACCCACCAGCGGAAATCAAGGTATTGGGCTTGCCCTCATCGGTGCTGTAAGGGGCTACAAGACAATAATTATCATGCCGGATTCTGTTAGCGAGGAAAGACGGAAACTGGTGAAGCACTATGGGGCGGAAGTTCGTCTTGTCCATGATTCCGGTGACATTGGGAAATGCATTCAGGAATGTGTGGACATTGCGTTTTATATGCAAAAAATGGATTCCAGAGTGTTTATCCCGCAGCAGTTTGAGAATCCGGCCAACCCGGAAGTCCATCGCAACTTTACCGCAAAGGAAATCCTGGATGCTGTAGGCAATCCAATAGATGGATTTTGTTCCGGGATTGGAACAGGAGGAACTCTTACCGGTGTGGGTGAAGTCTTAAAAGAAAAGAATCCCGATATTACAATTTGGGCTGTGGAACCGGAGCACGCTGCAATTTTGGCCGGCGGAACAATCGGCACTCATCTGCAAATGGGTATTGGAGACGGTCTTATTCCCGCCAATTTGAATCAGTCGATTTACGATGACATTTACATTGTGAGCGATGAAAATGCAATTAGAACGTCCAGGATGCTTGCAAAACACGAAGGCATAATGTGCGGTATATCCAGCGGAACGAATGTAGCCGCCGCTTTGGAATTGGCCAAAATTTTGGGAAAGGGAAAAACTGTGGTCACGCTACTTCCGGATACGGCGGAACGTTATTTCAGCACGCCGCTTTTTGACTACGAACTTTTCCCCGACCAAGACTGACATTTGGCAGTGCGGATGATAGTACTTGAGGAAAAGCCCATATTTCTTTATTATTAGCCTGTTATGATTAGTAAGATGAGAAACATTGGAATCATGGCGCACATTGATGCCGGAAAAACCACCACCACAGAGCGCATTTTGTATTATACAGGAAAGATTCATCGTATTGGCGAAATTGACGATGGTGCTGCGACTATGGATTGGATGAGCCAAGAGCAAGAGCGTGGAATTACAATTCAGTCTGCTGCCACGACTACCTATTGGCGTGACTGTCAGATAAACATTATAGATACTCCAGGCCACGTGGATTTCACCGCAGAAGTAGAGCGTTCTCTGCGTGTTTTGGACGGTGCGGTTGCAGTTATTTGTGCTGTTGGCGGGGTGCAACCCCAAACGGAAACCGTATGGCATCAGGCTGATGAATATAAAGTCCCACGCATTTGCTTTGTGAATAAAATGGATAGGATTGGTGCGGACTTTGTTGCTGCGATGAATGATGTTCACGAAAAATTTGGGGCGGTAACCGTTGCATTGCAACTTCCAATCGGTTCTGGCGGCGAGTTTGAAGGCGTGATAGATCTTCTTCGCATGAAGGAAATCCGCTGGGACGCAGAGTCGGAAGGCGAAAAAATGACGGAAAGCGACATCGCCCCGGAACGCTTGGATTTGGCAAGCGAATGGAGAGAGAAATTAATTGACGAGATAGCCTCCCACAATGATGAAATTGCGGAACTTTTCCTTATGGGTGAAGAAATCCCCTTGGAAACATTGAATGCAGAAATTAGAAGGGGTACGATAAACCGTGACTTTATACCTTTTTTGTGCGGTGCTTCCAGACGAAACACAGGGGTTCAACCCTTGATTGATGCAATAGTGGATTATCTGCCTTCGCCGGACGAGGTTCCGCCTGCAAAAGGAATTCATACCAAAAAAGAAGAAGAAGTTGACATCCCCTGCAAAGAAGACGGCGTTCCGCTGGGGCTTGTGTTCAAAATTCAGCATGACAGAGAAGCCGGAAGCCTTTGCTACGTAAGAATGTATTCAGGCAAGATAAAAGCCAGCGACCAGGTTTTTAACGTGGGAAAGAAAAAACGAGAGCGTGTAAATAGAATTCTACGAATGCATTCAAACAAAAGCGAACCGATGGACAGCGTTTGTGCAGGTGATATTGCCGTTTTTATAGGGCTGAAGTTGGCACAAACCGGCGACACTTTGGGCAGCGAAGGAATGCCGGTTCTCCTTGAAGACATGAATTTTCCTGAGCCTGTGATTTCCGTTGCCGTAGAGCCAGCGACCCTTTCCGACCGTGACAAATTGAAGGACACTTTGGAAATCCTTTCTAAAGAAGATCCGACTTTCACTTCCCGTGAAGACGCAGAAACCGGGCAACTTATAATTTCTGGAATGGGTGAACTCCATTTGGACGTTCTTGTGACCCGCATGCTGGAAGACTTCAAGGTAGAGGCAAGGGTTGGTTCTCCGCAGGTTACTTACAGGGAGTCTGTCACTTCTTCT
>JAZSMM010000220.1:0-7504 GCA_045535895.1 Treponema sp. | reverse complement strand
CCGAAGAAGGGAAAACCTGCTCCGGGTACATTTATCACCGTAAATATAAACGTAATCACGCTTCAACCGGCGCAACAGACGCCAACTTGCGACCCTTACGCTCATGATACACCACCTGACCGTCCACAGTAGCAAAAAGCGTATCGTCTTTGCCTTTTCCTACATTCTGTCCTGGATGGATTTTTGTTCCACGTTGGCGCACTAAAATAGAACCTGCGCTAACAACTTCACCCCCATAAACCTTCACCCCAAGATATTTTGGGTTTGAATTACGTCCATTCTTTGCACCACTTCCGCCTTTTTTTCGTCCCATATCATGCCTCCGCTGTTAATCTTTAATCTGTTCCTGCAAAAACACATGCCCCGGATATTCAAGTTGAAGGGTTTTTATCCCGTTCCGCAAAAAGTCCGCGGCATACACCAACCTACAAGTTTCACCGTCAATTTTTTTGTCCACAGAAAAAGAAAGTCTTCCACGGACAGAAGAATCAATTTCAACCGCTTCTCCCAAAAACTCCAAAAGAACCTGAGCCGTTGTCCTCAAAAGAACAGAAACAGCCGCACATACAATATCGGAGCCTTCAGGAGCAAAACCCGAATGCCCTTTTGCCTCACAGGAAACCATCTCGCCATTCCTGCGGCAGACAAGGCAAACTTCTGTCATTGCTTACGCTACAACAATATCCTTGACACGAACCATCGTGTACTGCTGGCGATGACCAATTGTGCGATGGTAGTCTTTCTTGCTCTTATATTTAAATACAATCACTTTCTTGTCACGGATTGAATCTTCCACGACAACAGAAACCTTCGCACCTTTAACATAAGGTGTACCTACAGTGACAGAACCTTCGTCACTAACAAGAAGCACCGTATCAATCTCTATCGTACTTCCTTTCTCCACATCAATTTTGTCAACCTGAATCAAAGCGTCTTTCTCTGCTTTGTATTGTTTGCCCTTATATTCAACAAGTGCGTACATCTTATACCTCAACAACTTACAGTATATGTAAAAAGCATTATATCGAAAAATCGGAATCCTAGTCAATAGAAAAAATTACATTGTTTCCAAAAAGGGAACAAGTATCAAATCCATGCCATTCTCCAAAACCTGCTTTACAGCGGCAACTAGCGTCAACCTTGCACAGGCAAGTTTTGGATTTGCCGAAGAAATGGACAACGCAGGACAATCATGGTAAAACCGTCCGAAAGATTTCGCAACATCATACAAGTAACCTGCAACTTGCGACGGGTCAAGGGCTTGCGCCGCCTTCAGGACGATCTTTGGATATTCCCCCAACAACTTGAGCAAATCCCATTCTGATTCATGGACAAGCAAGGACGAAGCCTCGTCACACCCTGCAATGTCAACACCACTTTCCTTGGCCTTGCGCAAAATGGAACAAATCCTTGCACCCATGTATTGCAAATACGGCCCTGTATCTCCATTGAAGGAGAGGGATTCCTTGGGGTTGAACAACATGTCTTTTGTAGGTGTAGCTTGCAACAAATAATAGTGCAAAGCCCCAAGCGCAATTTTTTCCGCCACAACAGCAGGCTCGCCAACGGCTTCCTCCCTGCCTTTTGCCGAAATTTCTTCAAGCGCACCTTCTCTCAAGCTGTCAATTAAATCGTCCGCATCCACAACCGTGCCCTCACGACTTTTCATTTTCCCTTCCGGGAGGTTCACCATTCCGTACGAAAGATGGTACAATTGGTCCGCCCATTCATAACCGAGCTTTTTGAGCACGTAAAACAAAACCTTGAAATGGTACTGCTGTTCGCTGCCTACAACATAAACCAACTGGTTGAAGGCCCAGTCGCCGTGGCGGTATATCGCAGTTCCTATGTCCTGAGTCATGTAAAGAGCCGTTCCGTCCTTGCGCAGCAGAACTTTTTTGTCAAGCCCAATTTCAGCAAGATCAACCCAGACAGAACCATCTTCCTCCCGATAAAAAATACCTTCATCGAGCCCTTTCAATATTTCCTCTTTGCCTTTCAGGTATGTGTCGCTTTCGTAATACAGTTTGTCAAAGGAAACGCCCGTCCGCCTATATGTCTGCTGGATGCCGCCTATAGCCCAGTCATTCATCTGCTGCCACAATTTGCGGACTTCTTCATCTCCTTGCTCCCACTTTACCAAAAGTTCCTGAGCTTGTTTCTCTGCTGCAGGGTCGCTCTTGCTCCATTTGTCAAATTCCACATAACAATCGCCTACAAAACGGTCGCTTTTTATGCCAAGGTTTTCTGGAATGTCACCGGAAAGAGCGTGAAATTTTTGATAAGCCAACATCGACTTGCAAATATGAACACCACGATTGTTTATTATATTTACTTTAAAAACTTCCGCACCCGCTGTCTTTAAAATACGGGAGACACTCTCACCTAAAGCATCATTTCGTAAATGCCCCAAATGCAAAGGTTTGTTGGTGTTCGGGCTGGAAAATTCAACCATAACCTTTCGACCTTCCAACGGTTTCTTCCCGTCTACGTCCAAAGAACCGTAGGCCTCTTTTTCCTTGTCTATTTTTTCCAAAACAGAAAAAACCGCAGAAGCCTTGTTCAACTTGACATTCACATAAGGACCAACCGACAAAAATTCACCGACCGACAAGACTTCTTTTTCTTTTTGCAACAGTTCCACAAGTTTTTGGGCAACAACAGGAGGTGCCATACGAAAAGCCTTGGCAAACTGAAACATGGGAATTCCCACATCACCCAAATCAGGTTTTGGAGGGGTTTCCAAAATCAATGAACATGCATCAACAGAAAGCTCAACCCCCGCTTCTTCTGCAAATTTGGTCAATCCAACAGCAACTATATTTCGGCATTGTTCCTTTAAATCCGCCATATCAATACATCCTTTATTAAAAAACAATGGTTTCAGTTTCGTTCACACCAACTCTGCAAGTCAGCGATTTGCAAAGCCACTTGACAAGGAGCCGGTCCACCGGCAACATCCCTGCCGCTTACACAGGCATGAGGTGTTATAAGTTTGTAAACATCATCACCAAACAAATCCGAGCAAGCATGAAAATCCTGCAGCGGAAGATCCTCCAAATTACAACCACGCTCTATGCACATTCTGACAGCCTTTGCCGCCACGCCATGCGCAGTACGAAACGGCATACCTTTCCTAACAAGATAATCGGCGATGTCCGTTGCATTGGCGTGACCTCCGGTACAAGAAGACTCCATACGCTCAACGTTCCATGTGGCAGAAGCAATCATATGAGTAAAAACGTCCACACAAGAATACACCGTGTCATATGCATCAAACAAACTGGTCTTGTCTTCCTGCATATCCCTGTTATACGAGAGAGGAAGACCTTTTATCATGGTAAGGAGCGCAATCAAGTTCCCATAGACACGCCCGGTGCGGCCGCGGATGAGTTCGGCAAAGTCCGGGTTTTTCTTCTGCGGCATTATACTGGAACCTGTGGACCATTTCTCAGACAAATCAATGAATTTGAATTCTTCCGTTGACCAAATCACCACTTCCTCGCAGAATCTGGACAGATGCCCCTGCAACAAAGAAAAAGCCGACACAAATTCTATGCAATAGTCACGGTCGGAAACTGTATCCAAAGAATTCTTTGTGACACCATCAAAACCAAGTTCTTTCGCAACAAAGTCACGGTCAAGCGGCAATGTACTACCGGCAAGAGCACCGGCCCCCAAAGGGGACAAGTTTATTCGTTTCAATGCATCGGAAAGCCTGTCATGGTCACGCACAAGCATCCAACACCAGGCACAAAGATGATGAGCCAAAGTGACAGGCTGGGCTCGTTGCATATGGGTGTATCCGCTTAAAAGAGTAGTCTTGTGCCTGTCCGCAATGCCTGCAAGCACTTTGACAAGAGTTTTTACTCTTTGCTGCAAATCAGGGATGGCATGCCTAAGATAAAGCCTTTCGTCCAATGCAATCTGGTCATTCCTGCTGCGGCCCGTATGGACTTTTTTCCCCGCCTCTCCGATTCTGTCCGTAAGAACCCCTTCGATGAAAGAATGTACGTCCTCCGCAGAGTAATCCATTTGTAGTTTTCCACTTTTCAAGTCAGAAGCGATTTCATCCAACGTGAGAATGATTTGCTCCGCTTCCTCACGCGGAATAATCCCTGATTCAGCAAGCATCAATGCATGAGCTTTGCTTCCTGATATATCATCAAAGACCATGCGTTCGTCAACATAAATTGATGTTTCAAATTCAACAGCTTTTGCGTCCGGTCCTTCCTTGAACCGGCCGTGCCACAGAGCCACATGATTGCCGCCGTCTATAGCACCTTTTCCGCCATTTGTTGGAATCATTTTTCACCGCCTGCCAAATAAGTTTAACAGGGGAAGTATAGACAAAAACAAGTTTTATTTCAACGATGAATCCATGTAACGGATAATCCCTTGGAAAACATCCTCGTCCAGAACATGCTCAATGCGACAGGCATTTTCTTCCGCCTGTTCAAACGGAACGCCGGAAACCTTTTCCAAAAATACAGTGAGAATACGATGACGGTTGTATATCTGCTCCGCTTTCATGCGCCCTTTGGCGGTGAGCACTATAAAGCCATTGTCTGCAATCTCTATGAAACCGTCTTGGCGCAAAAGTCCCATCGCACGGCTCACACTTGGCTTGGACACGGACAACTTGCGGGCGACATCAATGGAACGAACAACCTGCTGTTGGTTTTGGAGCATCAAAATCGTCTCAAGATAGTTTTCCCCAGACTCGTACATAAACAAAAGGATAACATTAATCATTGGAAAAAGCAAACAATAAGATTGATAAAAAATCCTTACTGTGCTACTCTTTCTTAAACAAACGCCAAGGACAAGGCTTATGACAATCCTTAAGAAAATACATGGGGGGGGTATATGACAGGCTACATATTTCTATCTTTTTCTATTTCCGTTCTCCTTATCCCGATTGTTATCATGCTATGCAAAAAAGCGAACTGGTATGACACTGTAAATGAAAGAAAGCTCCACCAAGGCAAGATACCAAGGCTTGGGAGCATTGGGTTTGTACCGGCGTTCGCAATAACTACGTTTCTATTTTATTTTTTCAATGTGAACACCAGAGTTATCGACATCCTGCCCATGGTTATCGCAGGTCTTATAATATTTGGGTTTGGAATTCTGGACGACTTCAAGGATTTACCGGCAAGATTCAAGCTGGTGGTTCAAATTATCGCCTCTCTCGTGATGATTGGAAATGGTTTTTGCTTCACCAGCATTGGACCTTTTCAACTTGGTTGGGTTGGCTACATAATCACGTTCTTTTGGTTCATAGGGATAATAAACGCCTTCAACTTGATTGACGGCGTGGATGCCTTGTGCGGCGGAATCTCCTTGTTGATACTTGTGGCCCTAGGGATAATATATATCATGTTTGGAACAACAGAAGAGGCTGGTCTTTGTTTTATCCTCGCCGCAGCCGTTCTTGGGTTCTTGATTTACAACAAGCCAAAGGCGAAAATCTTTATGGGAGACGGGGGAAGTCAATTCCTGGGGTTTATGATTGCAACCTTGTCGCTTTCTCCGCTGAAGCAAACCGCCCATGAATACAACAGGTTTCTTGCGGTCACCCTGCTTGTTTGCATACCTGTTTTTGACACCTTTGCCGCAATCTGGAGAAGAAAGCGAGAACATCGCCCGTTCTTCACTCCGGATAAAATGCATTTGCACCATAAACTTGTGAACATGGGTTACACAACAAAAGTCATATTGTTTTTTCTGTACACCATCCAAATAGGACTGTGCGTTCTTGCCGTATGCGGCATGTGGGTGAAAGGCCTGAAAGGGGCGTTCATCCTGGCAAGCGGTTTTTTCGCCATGATTTTGTTCTTTGCAATAATACATTACACAAACCGCGCCGTCATAAGAAAACAAACCCTTGGCTTGAATGAAGATGAAGCTAAAATCCTTTCTGATTAAGATTCCCGCCGTTATACTCATGATGGCAAGTTGGTCAATATCCTCTCGCCCAAGTGTTTTACTTCCCGCCTTTAATGCTTCGGACAAACTTGTGCATTTAATCTGTTTCGCCGCATTGGCCTTTTGTTGGACATTGTGGTTTTCACCACAAAAATGGGAAGACAAACCGCTGAAACACCTGATTATCACAGTTGTAATTGTTTCAACATACGGAATAATCGATGAAATCCATCAGTCTTTTGTCCCTGGAAGGTGTCCGGATTCGTTGGATTGGTGCGCAGACACACTGGGAGCTGTTCTTGGCGGTTTGACAGGAATGACCATTGCAAAGTTCAGGAAATTCTAAGGCAACGGAACGATTGCATGTTTACGCAAATCTTCTATGGTGCTGTAGTGGAAATCCACGTCTGGCGGCGGCAGAAAAGGAGACCTTGGAGGGCGACGTCGGCTGTTGGCAAATTCAACATCCGAATAAAGCTCTTTCGGGTCGGAGTTGTAAAGCGAAAGGTATTCTTTTCCGCTGACACATATTCTTTCGTCCTCGCTGAATTTGAACTGCTTGATTTTTTCATAGTCCACTTTTTCAACATTCCTGATTTTATTTCCTCTGCCGGGAACGCAAGTATACATGGTGCCACCTATGCGCAAATGCTTTTGCAAAAGATATGTTCCGTCTGAATCCGAAAATTCCGCCTTTGCATCTGCGTCATAATCCATTCCTGTTTGCCAATATCGAATTTTATACAAAGAAGTTCCTGTGTCAAAAAAAGAATAAACATTCTCTGCGACATTCGCTAAATTTATAGTTATGCCGGAACCATTAGATGCAGATTGAAAAATTCTTTGTTTTTCTTCCCCTTGAAAAAGAATCATAAAATCCGTATACAGCTTGCCGTTGAACACAGCCACAGGAACGACAACTTTTTTATTGCAGGATGAATAAAACAAATGCACGTTCCACGCCCCGGAAAAGTCATTTTCCGGAATTATAGGCTCAAACGCAACGGATATTTCCTGCGCTTCAATAGAAGTGGCATCATTGCGGGGCCTTACAGGAACGTCCTCTTTGGCTTCTGCAGCACGGTCGTAATACCAGCCGTAAAACAACTTAAGAACAATGTCCATGGAAGAAGTGTTCTGGAACGAAACAATCCTGTTGTCATTCTGCCACAATCCCCGCAAAAGGAGCGGTACATCTTCTGCAAACAAACCGCCATGCATGAAAACAAAAAAAAATACCGCCGCAACCTTTGAAAATATTTTCATATATTTTATATCGGCTGCAACGGCAAGAATCAAAACAGATTATTGTTGTCAATCAAAGAGTGTTTCTATCTGTTTTTTATATATTTCAACGATTTTATGCCTCATCATCTCCTGCTTGCCGGAAAGTTCACGGCCAACAGAAAAACTTTCTGGCAGCAACACGAACTTGTAGATGCGCTCGCATAAACGGAAATCTTCGCCGGCGTTTATGCGGGAGTCTATTTCCCCTCGCAACAGGGCAAGGACTGGCTGCGTATTCAGCAAGTCTTTGTAAGATGCAGCCGGCAAACCTTGTTCTTGTGCAAAT
>JAZSMM010000109.1:0-8129 GCA_045535895.1 Treponema sp. | reverse complement strand
TTGGGAGCACTAATTGTCTTCCTAAGACCGCTTGGCCTCCGACTTGAACGCAGCCAAGTTGCAGCCGGTGAAATCAGTGAACTTTCTGCACGGACTTTGGCTTCTGCAGAGAATGCAGGTCACTTGATTGGAAACGTAATCCCAAGTATCAGCGAAACAACAGAGCTTGTTGAAGAAATCGCCGTTGCTTGTCGTGAACAGGACAATGGTGCCCAGCAGGTCAGCAAGGCTATTGTTCAGTTGGATACTGTTGTTCAGCAGAATGCGGCTGCATCTGAGGAGATGGCGGCTATGGCGGAAGAACTTTCTTCCAACGCACAAAAACTTGTGGAAGTAATCAGTTTCTTCAAGTTGGACGAAAGTACAATGAGCAACATTGAGAGCAAGACCGCTAGTGCAAAACCTGCCGCTGTTCGCTCTTCTGTAGCTCCAGCTCCTATGGCATCTCCTGTCAAGTCAACTGGTGCGGTTGCCCACAAGCCGGCGTCTACAATCACAGATGATGATTTTGAAGAATTCTAAAAAATCCAAGCGAATGCTTGAATAGTTTTGAAAACTGCTCCGTGAGAATTTATAAAAACTTACGGAGCAGTTTTTTTTATGTTTTTGAAAAATTTCTATTTTATGTTATATTGTATTTATGGAAAGTCAATTTAATTCATTTGCTGACTTTGCATTTCAAGAAGTGCAGGCAAATTTGAAAGAACCAAAAAAATACAAGGTAATTATGTTCAATGATGACTATACGACAAAGGATTTTGTCGTGGAAATCTTGGAAAAAGTATTTCATAAATCCGCAAACGAAGCCGTACTTTTGATGGAAACGGTACATTCAACCGGAAAGGCTGTAGTTGGCGTTTACACGCATGACATTGCTCTTACCCGTACTGTCTTGGTTGTCCAACTGGCACGTAAAAATAATTTCCCTTTAAGGTGTGAAATCAAGGAAGAAGGATGAAAATTGCGCCACAATTACAAAAAGCCATAAAATCTGCACATGAACAAGCACAAATATCTGGTCACGAATTTATGACACCGGAACACCTTTTGGAAGCACTGTTGCAAATACAACCAGTGTGCGATTTGTTACTTGTTTGTGGTGGTGATGTGGACTTTATTCGCAAAGGTGTACAAGACTACATTAAAAAAAATATAATGATTATTGACGGATTTTCTCCCATTCAAACAGAAGGTTTCCAAGCCTTGATTGAACGAGCTATATTTCATTGTACTGTAGCTGAAAAGGACGAAATAGAAGTGACGGACATAATTGTGAGTATGTTGGAAGATCCTGAAATTTACTGTTCTTATTATTTGCGCAAAGGTGGAATAGAAAGGCTTAGGCTTTTGGAAGTAATCAGTTACATGAAATATAACGGTGATTCTGGTGACTTGCAGGATACTATTTCTGCCATGTTGGCAGATCCTTCTTTTACAGATGGTATGGGAATTGAAGAAAACACTTTCTTTTTGGAACAACAAGAACCAAGAACTTCGCCAACAGGAGGACAGGATTTTTCATCTTCAAAAAAGTCTTCTGCAAAGCCTGAAAAAAAATCTGCGTTAGCCCGATTTACTGTTGATTTGACAGTTTTGGCTGCTCAAGGCAAGTTTGACAAATTGATAGGCCGTGAGGACGAGCTTGAAAGAACAATGCAAGTCTTGTGCCGCCGTACAAAAAACAATCCAATTCATGTCGGTGATGCAGGAGTTGGTAAAACTGCTGTTACTCAAGGTCTCGCACTCAAGATTGCAGAGGAAAATGTTCCAGATTTGCTGAAAGGTTATTCCATTTATAGTTTGGACATGGGTTCTTTGTTGGCAGGAACAAGATACAGAGGCGACTTTGAAGAAAGACTTAAACGAATTACTGAGGAGCTTTCAAAAAAAGACAAAGCGATTTTATTCATTGACGAAATTCATACAATTGTTGGAGCGGGGGCATCTGGCGGAAGCAATATGGATGCGTCTAATTTGCTTAAGCCACTGCTTTCTTCCGGCAACATTCGTTGCATAGGTTCCACCACATTTGAAGAGTATTCCCGCATTTTTGAAAAAGACAGAGCTCTTGCAAGGAGATTCCAGAAAATTGATATTTTGGAACCAAGCCCAGAGGAAACGGTAAAAATTTTGGAGGGACTTAAAACTTCATATGAAGAACATCATCAAGTTGTTTACAGCCGCTCCGCTTTAAAGGCTGCTGTCGAACTTTCGGTTTTGCATATGGGAGAACGCAGACTGCCGGATAAAGCCATAGATGTGATGGATGAAGCCGGTTCCTTTTTGCGTTTGAAGTTTGGGACGACGACAACTTTCAAGAAGAAAAGACATGTTACCGTTCCTGTTATAGAAAAAACCGTTGCCCGCTTGGCACGAATACCTGTTCGTTCGGTCAATGTTGATGAAAAAGATGTATTGCGTTCTTTGGAAACAACGATATCCTCAAAGATTTTTGGTCAAAGTCAGGCTGTTGGTGCTGTTGTGCAGGCAGTAAAACGTTCCAGGGCCGGTCTGAAAGATGAGAACAAGCCTTCTGCTTCTTTTTTGTTTGCAGGTCCTACCGGCGTTGGAAAGACAGAATTGGCGAAGGTTCTTGCAGACACTTTGGGCATGAAGTTGCTGCGTTTTGATATGAGCGAGTACCAGGAAAAGCATACGGTAAGTCGCCTGATAGGTTCTCCTCCGGGTTATGTAGGCTTTGAGGAGGGAGGTCTTTTGACAGACGCATTACGGAAAGAGCCTCATTCGGTTGTTCTTTTGGATGAAATTGAAAAAGCCCACAGCGATATATATAATATTTTGCTTCAGGTAATGGACTACGGGCAACTTACAGACAACCAAGGGCGCAAGGCCGACTTTAAGAATTCCATTTTGATTATGACAAGCAATGCAGGAGCAAGGGACATAGGCAGACCGATGATTGGGTTTAGCGGTGCATCCAACGGAATGTCAGCTGTTTTAGAGGCGGTGGAAAAGACTTTTACCCCGGAATTCAGAAACAGGTTGGACGCAATTGTTCCTTTTGAATATTTGTCCGAAGATGTGGCAGAAGACATAGTACGCAAGGAATTGAAAAAACTGTCAGCCCACCTTGTCCATAAAAAAGTGAGGTTGTTCTTTGACAATGAATGTGTAGCTTTTCTTGCGCAAGAAGGCTTTTCCAAGGAATTCGGGGCGAGGAACATTGCCCGCATAGTGGACAAGATGGTTGCCACTCCGTTGGTAGACGAGATTTTATTTGGAAGGCTTTCTGGTGGTGGTGTTGCGAGGTGTTCTGCAAAAGATAAAAAGCAGGTGGCATTTACCTATGAGGAATGTTGAGGAAAAAATGGAAAGGATAAAATCTGTTTTATTTGATTTTGATGGAGTGGTTGCCGACACAGCTTTGGATATAACTTCTTCAGTGAATGCCGCTCTTGGTCACTTTGGTTATAAAAAATTATCTAAGCAAATAGTTGTTTCCTTTGTGGGAAACGGTGCAAAAACGCTTTTGGAAAAATCTTTTCATGCATCGGTAAAACTTGATGAATCTGCCCTTACATGGGAAGATAATGCCGATGTGATTTTTGAATGGTACAAGAACTATTATCGAGATAATTGCATGCAAGAAACCCGCCTGTATGCAGGATTGCGGGGTTTGTTGGAGTCACTCAAACTGAAAGAAATCCCTGTTGCCCTTGTGACAAACAAGCCAAAGGCCATAACAGATGTTTTGTTGGAAAGACTGGAAATAGCAGATTTTTTTACAGCAGTTGTATGTCCAGAACAAGTTCAGCATATAAAGCCAAGTCCTGAAAGTCTTTTGCTTGCCCTTCATATTATAAATGAAAATCAAAAAAATATAGGCAAAAAGGAAATTTTGCCTGCGGACACCGTGATGGTGGGGGATTCCGCCACGGACATTCAGGCGGGAAAGTCTGCCGGAATGAAAACTTGTGCCATAACAGGTGGTTACGGGGACACGAAATTGTTGTGTGCCCAAAAGCCCGATTTTGAGTTTGTTTTGGCTTCACAGATGCTTGTTTTTTTCTTTAAAAGTTCGTAAATTTCGTTTTTTTGCAAGAAAAATACTGACGCAAATACGGATAAAGTATATACTTTATTTGTTATTGTATATTTTCTGGAGGTTTGGTTATGAGAAAATTACTCTTTGTGATTGCAACCGTTTTTGTGTTGTGGTCACTTTCAGCACAGGATGTGGAACCAGTACGTAAAGTTTGGAATGACGGTACAACAGATTACATCCCGTTGGGAACAGAGTTTCAGCTTAAGGCTGACAACTGGAATGAAGATTCGGGTATAATTGTGTATACTTACAATGCTGGAGTTTCCACGGAGTACAAAGAGCCTGTTCCTTTGATGGATGAAGGTCCAATTGTTATTTCTTGGGCAACACAGGATTTGTGGGGCAACATAAGCAATGCAAAAACTTATTCAGCGATTGTGGACGGAACAGCTCCTGAGGTAAAATTCCTTGTAAGCGGACCATCTTATGTAGACTCGAAGGGTGTGTTTTATGTTACAGAGGAAACAGGTGTTCAGCTTTTTGGTGAAGATGAATTGTCTGGAACAGAACACATCTTTGTACGGTTGAATGATGGTGCAATGGAAGAAATTGCAAAGGACAGTTTTATTTATTTGACAGACCGTCAGGACGGAGCTGTTAATGCAGAATGTGTGGCTGTTGACTATGTGGGAAACGCTTCTGAAAAATTTGTTGCTTATTTGTATTTGGACAATAGTGCACCTGAAGTTTTTATTGACATTGACATGTCGCCGGTTGAAATTAACGGTGTTCAGTATGTCAGTCCTTCTACAAAATTTAATTTGACGGCTACAGATAAACTTTCCGGTGTGGAAGGAATTTATCTTTCTATGGACGGTGCGGAATTTGCAAAATATGACGCAACTAAACCTCTCATGGCTACGACGGCCGGAGAGCATGTTCTGCAAGTTTATGCGAAAGACAACCTTGGCAACGTAAGCGAGATTTCAGAAATGAGCTTTAACACAAGGCTTACATTGCCACCTGCTAACTTGTTCTTGAATGTAAAGAACCAGACAAGCACAGAAGTTGAAGAAACAACGGATTCTGTGTCTAACGAAAAATAATAGTCAAAAACCTTTCTGTTTTAGTTAAACTGCCTGCTTGGGATTTTGATCCTTTGCAAGGCAGTTTTTTTTACATAAAGTTTCTTGCAATTTTGTCCAGGACTCGTTTGAACCAGTTGGCTTGTTCAACAGGTTTTACGGCAACCAATGGAACTTGCTCCAAAGTGACGTTGCCCAGGGAATATGTTGCTCTTCCAATTTCTTGCCCTGCAGATATGGTTCCGATAACATAAGGGGGAAGTTGTATTTGGCAAGTGACAAGTTCCGCTACTTGTGAAGGGGTTTTGTCTTTTATGAGGGAAGGTACTGTCAAGGCTTGAGAAAACGCAGGTGCAATAAGGACGGCATTGTCCTTTCCTTCCAAGACTGGTAAAACGTATGAAGAAAGGAGTTCTTTTGGACGTGTGGCAAAACAACTGAAAGCCCATTCCATAAGTGTTGTTCCGTCTGCCATGCGGTAGCGGTTGCCTTCTGCACTTCCTTTGCCAGGACCACCCATAGTTACGGAGATAAATCTTGTTCCGTTCCTGTGTGCTGTAAGCGACAGGTTGTAGCCTGACTCAAAAATAAAGCCTGTTTTAAGGCCGTCACAACCGGGAAGAACGCCAAGCAGTTTATTCGTGCTTGGTTGGAATATAGGTTGTTCTTTTGCCCCTCCTTTGTGCCATTCTGCAAGGTTGTGTTCTTGTGGATAAGAAATTGATTTTTGAGAATGAAAGAATTCCAAGGCTTGTGGGTAGTTTTCTATGTAAACCTTCGCAAGTGCAGCGAATTCTCTGGCAGTGGTCAAATTCAGTTCGCTGTATCCAGATGGTTCCACAAAGCGAGTGTGGACAAGCCCAAGTTTTTCCATTTCATCGTTCATTCGTTTGACAAAAGATTCTACAGAACCGCTTACGTAATGTGCAACAGCTATAGCTGCGTCGTTTCCGGATGCTACAGCCAGACCCAAAAGTAATTCCTTCAATGTGACATGTTGTCCCTCTCCAAGGAACATAAGTGATGACATTGGAGGTGCGTTTATGGCCCAAGATTCAGGGGGTAGGGGAACGGCATCCTCCAAAGAAATGCGTCCCGTAGCAATTTCCTGAAAAGCAACATACATAACCACGATTTTTGCCATTGAAGCAGGTGGAATCACTTCGTCCGCATTTTTTTCATAAAGGACGCAGCCTGTTGTTGCATCGATTAGAATGGCGGATTTGCTGTGAATCTCAAGTTGGGCTGGAGTGACAGGATATGGCAGGGGGCGGATTATTGGCTGTGAATAAAGTTTTTTGCATAAGACGGAAAATGATTGCTCTTCTGCCACTGAAATTGTTATGGGATGTGGATTTTTTTTATTGTGGATATAAACACAAAAAAAGGTTGTGATTGCAATTGACAGCAACGCAACGGCTAGAATGATTGTTTTGGTCTGTTTTTTCAGCATGTGGACATTTTATAACAAAACAGGTGTTTAAGTCGATAGTACGTCAAACAGTGCGGTTGCGGGAACGTCTGTATTCACCTGGAGTTATGCCTACTAGTTCCTTGAAAGTACGCATGAAATATTTAACATCGCTAAATCCTGAACGGATGGAAACCTCATAGACTTTGTAAAATCCCTCTGTCAAAAGGCGGCAGGCTTCTTCTATGCGTATGCGTTTTAAATAATCGTTAAAATTGATTCCTGTGTGTTCCTTGAATTTTTCGGAAAAATAAGTATAGTTTACGGATACATGGTTTGCTACCATGGCCATTGTAAGCGAACCGGTAAAATGTGTCTTGATATAATCTATGGCATCACTTATAAACGGATAATTTGCTGTATGGTTTTGAAGTAGGGTTGCCAAATAAACTAAGTAGTCATGTATATAAGTCTTCCATGTAGCCAAATTTTCGGCTTGCCATATGTCTTCTATGGCAAGTTCCTTTGAATATAAATAATCGTCTGAGTCAACATGACCTGGAAATCTCTTAAAAAGGTTTGAGATTATTTTGTTGTACATATAAAAAAGGGCAGGGCCTCGTTTTTGTTCGGAAATGGAAGAAAAATTGAATATATTGTTTAGATTTGCAGCAATTTCATCTGCTTGTAAAAATTCCAATCTTCCAATAAAACGTTCGTAAAGTGTGTCAAAATCGGAATAGTCTGGTATAAACATTTCATCCGTATAAATGAAAATCCTTTGTTTTTTTTGTTTGTTGCTCGAGAAAAAGTATTGGAATGCTGCAGAATATGCTTGGCTTCTTATAAGTCTGAGTTGTGATAAATTTTTTTCGACAGAACTTATTCCCATTGCCTTTATCCATGAGAATTCCCATGTTTTGATTGTTTCCAATGAGTCTGCCGGTAAGACATATAGGACAAAATTTTTTTGTTCTTCTAGGACATAACAAGGAAAAGATTTAAACTGGCGGTTTAATTTTTTTTTGCAGTCATTGCCAAATATTGCAACGCAATATATACCTTTTTCTAGTCCGCTGTCCTGTAATTTTTGTTTTTTGTCTGCATGGCCATACAAAAGCGATTGGCGTAAAACCATTTCATTGTAAAGTCTGTTTGTCTTGGTTATTTTTTTTACGGCTTTGGATACTGCGATTAAAAATTCTTCCTTGTTGATTGGTTTTAGAATATAATCTATTGCTTCATAGTTTAATGCTTGTCTTACATTCTCAAATTTAGTGGATTCTCCTACAATTATTGCTTCTGGCTTATGCTCTGTTTTTTGAAAGAATTGCAGCAACGGAACACCGTTTGTTAGATGCATATTAACGTTCAATACAAGCAAGTTGGCGGATTTAATTTGATGTATTTCCATAGCTTCTTGTCCGTTTTTTGCTTCGAAAATGGACAAAGGAAATTTCATGTTTTCTTCTATAAGTTTTCTGATTTCCGTGCGAATCTCTTGTTCGTTGTCAGCAATAAGGATTCGTATCATATTTCACTCTTTTAAAAATATATATGAGTTTTAATTCTTGTACAACTGTCAGTAATTGGGTTCATTGCCCATTACTGACAACGAGTTTTATTC
>JAZSMM010000173.1:0-1944 GCA_045535895.1 Treponema sp. | reverse complement strand
CATAATAAAGAAGCACCCCAGTCCCTTTTTCCCCACTGTAGACAGCGATTTTTTCCGGAGCGGCAGTTTCTTGTGCAAAACTTTCAATCTGTGGAACTTGCATGGAAAGGAAATCCTGCGGATACGACACCTCAAATTCCGTCTGGACAAAACGACCTGCCAGGTCCTCGTAAGTCAAAACATACGGACCTTTAGGAACGCCGTCATAATACGGCGGCATCAAAAAAGGAGAACCTGCCATGTACTTTTTACTTCCGTTCAGAACCATTGGGTTGTCAATTCGCCAAAGCAAGCCGGAAGCAACATGCCGCACATCAATATGGGAAACCCTTCCAACATCCGTGGTGGGCTGCACAAAAACAGAAAGCCTGATTTCCGGCAAAGATTCTTTTGTCTTGTAATCCATGACAAAAGACACATTCGTTTCTGCTATCTCCGGAACGGAATCAGAACAACTTAAAAAAAAGAAAAGAAAAAAGCATAAAACAACAAGTCTAAGAAAAACTCTGCCCATCGCTACGTTAGAAATTGAAAATCAACGTGATAACAGTAAGGTCGCTCGCCGCATATTGGTTTACAAGAGACTCGAATTTCACGTTCACTTTCTTGCACGCCTCGTCAAGATAAGAAAGGTAGTACAAACCCAAGTCCGTGCCTTCCTGTCCCTCAGGCAAATCACGATAAAAATCTATCAAGGACTGCTTGTTCAAATTGGCGGACTTTTTTGTTTCTATGTTTTCCTTTACTTCTTGGAACTCGTCGTCCTTGTTGTACAATGTAATCTGCAAACGACCTTGCTTGCCGATTGAAGACGAACCGCCGCCAAGCCGCCAGGAAAGATACACGAGTTCGTGCTTTTTTTTCATTTCCTCAATGATTTTCTTTCGAATGTCAGGATCGTAAATCAAGGTTTCGATTTCATCAATGCCACGATACATTATTTTGGCTTCTTTGCGCATATTGGTGTTTTCGCTGTTCAGCGCAAGCTCCATCACCATAACGGAAATATATTCCGCAACCTTGCTTTTTTCTGAATAGTTTTTCAAAACGGTGCGAACCCTGGAAAGTATCTCGTCAAAACCAGGCTTATTGAAGAATTTTGTGATTATGAACCAGTTTAGCAAACTCATCCTGTTAAGGAATTTTTCCGTCATAAGAAGGTTGACGTTTTTCTCTTCCGGAGTGAGTTCCTGATTTTCCAAAATCCCCGCCCACAAAGGATCTAGTATCTGTTTTCTTGCCTTTGCAATGGTGGAATCCATGTTCACCATGCGGGAACGCAACTGGGCGTCGCTCATTTTTGTGCGTTCATCTATGAGTTGGGAGGGATTTGCCCTGTTGTGCTTGCGCACACATTCAGAATCCGTCAACCCGGCAAAGACTTCACGGTCAAACTGCTTGTATAGAAGAGAGAACACAACCAATTTGGACAGGTCCATAACCTCTTGCCTGGAAGAAGCAAATTCCGGCATGGAAATCTCTATCTTGGAAATGTAGTCAACCAGAATCATGCGCTGGATTGATTGCGGAGCGAAAGTGTTCATTGAAATGCCGTACTCCTCCGCATTGTCCGCCAGTTTTATGCGCAACAGTTTTTTTCTGTTCTGAATGAAATGAGATGCTCCTTCTTCTGTGAGGATAACTTTAAGAGGTAAATCAAGTAATGCTTTCTTTCCAGAGCCGCTCATTTAGAATCTCCCTATTTATATTATTATACACAAAGGGTCTTGAATTGTAAACAGTAAAATTATATTCTTACGATATGTTTTACCATTGCGAAGGTTTTACACGTAAATTCCTTGCCGTCATTTTTCTTTTTTGGCAGTTTTTTTTGGCATATTCGCAACCTTCTAAAGCAATGGAACTGTCTGACAATCTTTTTTCCATCCTTGCCGAATCCGATTTTTTACCGCAAAAAAATTACCTTTCCGGGGTAAACAGGAA
>JAZSMM010000343.1:0-11912 GCA_045535895.1 Treponema sp. | reverse complement strand
TTAAAGTAATATTCTCAAATAAAGGTATTTATACCTTTGAGTCTATTTCAATAATTTCTGAAAATGTAAAAGAACTTATTCCTCTCATTAATAATTTAAAATCTGAAGAAATGAAAAATGTTCAAATCAAAGAAGATTTTGTTAGTGGGGAAATTTGTTTACAAAAAGATAAAATTTTAATGCTGAATATTCCTTATGAGAAAGGATGGAAAGCCTATGTAGATGGGAAAGAACAAAACATAATAAAAGGCAATGTAATGTATTCTGCATTGGAATTATCAAAAGGGAAACATCTGGTTATTTTAAAATATAGAACACCAGGAATGATTTCAGGAAATATAATTTCAGTTATTTCAATTATTTTTACGGTCATTTTTTTTGTTAGAAAATATAACACCTAAATTGTATTGTGCAAAAGCTCTCTCAGAAGATGTGATACACTTTTACTTATAGAAGAATAATTACACACGAATTTGGATTTGAAAAGTCAACTGGGATTCTAGCATAGGTTCAATGGTGATTTCTTGGCAAGGCTTGCCAAAAGAGATTGTGAATTGATGTGGAAAATTTTCCTCATTTAAATAGAACTTCAACTCCAGATTTTTGCTTGTTGTTAATATTTTTACAAAAACACTGCCCTTGAAAACCCGTTCATTTCCGCTATATAATCTTTTAATCACATGAACATTGTACTTTTTTCGCAAGAAGAAATTTCCACGCCGCTTAAAATAAAAGACCCACGTGCACAACACATATTGAACGTATTGCACAAAAGGCAGGGGGATTATTTTGAATCAGGTGTTATAAATGGCAAGGCAGGAACGGCTTTAATTACAGCCGTCACAAAAGATTCTATTTGTTTTGAATTTACCGCACAAACAGACGGCAAGCCCCTTTACCCGCTTGTACTGATAATCGGATTTCCACGTCCAATTCAGTTAAAGCGACTTTTGCGAGATGTCGCAAGCCTTGGCGTTGGGCAAGTTCATCTTTGTGTAACGGAATTAGGTGAAAAATCCTACTTAAAGTCAACATTGGCACAACCCAACATGGCATACGAAATGCTAAAAGACGGTTCCGTTCAGGCAAAAAGCACCCATGTGCCGGATTTGTTCTTTCACAAGTCCTTGACAGAATGTTTGGATTGCAAAGAAATTACAGGAAAGCGACAAGCAGTTCGTATTGCACTGGACAATGTTCACCCGGAATGTTCTTTGCTTTCCCATGAAGGCCTAAAGTCCAACAATGTGGATTTGCTGCAAAAAAACGGTGTGCTTGCTGCAGTGGGCAGTGAACGTGGTTGGACAGACAATGAACGTAATTTGCTAAAGGAAAATGAGTTCACTCTTTGTGGAATGGGAAGTCGAGTTTTGCGTACAGAAACAGCTTGTACGGCGGCGGCGGCGTTGATTCTTTCAAAAATGGGGGCGATGTGATGAACCAAGACAAAATAAAAGAAATCCTTTTGGAGATAGAAAACACTACGTTGGAATTTTCCGTTACATTCACAGGAAAAGAAAGTAAAAAAGTAAACGGACTTTACAAGCCGGAAACTTGTGAGATTCTTTTGCACAACAAAAATTTCAGTACGGAAAACCAGTTGATTTACACGGCGATTCACGAATATACACACCATCTTTTGAACCAAACAAAAATGGAGGAATCCGGCGGACTAAAGCCATCTTACAATCGGGTACATACAAACGAGTTTTGGGCAAAATTCCACGGGCTGTTGGAAATCGCAGAGCAAAAAGGCTACTACGTCATAGGCTTGGAAAACTCCCCGGAGCTTGCCCAGCTTACAGACGAAATACGCAAAAACTATCTGGAAACAAATGGACGGCTTATGCAAGAATTTGGGCAACTTTTGGCAAAAGCCCACAAGTTGTGTCAGCAAGCCGGCATTCGCTATGAAGATTACATAGACCGCATATTAAAGTTGCCGCGAACGGCGGCAAAAAGCATTGTCAGAGTTTCTGCTCTGCCAATAAATCCGGCAATCGGGTTTGAGAACATGAAGATGGTGGCTTCTTTGCCCAAAGAAAAACAAGAAGATGCCCAAACTCAACTTTTGTCTGGAGCGTCTAGCCCGGATTCCGTGCGTTCCATTATGAAACGTAAAAGCGAAGAAACAGACAAACGTACAAAACTGGAAAAAGAAAAACAACGCTTGGAAAAAACAATTCAACAACTTACGTCACGGTTGGAATTGGTGGAGGAAACGCTTGCAAGTCTGTAAATATTTTTGGGTAAATATTATTTTCTTTTTTGCCTTTCATTTTGGCATGGCCCTAGACTTCCCTTCCATGCCTAGCGTATCTTCTCCTTCTATGCCGGAAATAGGAGGAACGCCCTACGGCCCGTGGAATCATTCCAAAGGTCCAAGACCAACTGATGCAACTACAAGCGAACCGAATTCTACAAAGGAATCGGTTCAAAGTATTCCTGGTTCTGTGGCAGGCATGGCTCTTTCTGCACAAAACATTTCCGATATTGGAGGACTAACAGCCATCGCCTCTCTTACAGGGGAAGAAAGCCTTTCCGAGGCCTTGCAGGCTATTTCTGGGGGTAAAGGGAAGATAGAAGATGTGTTGCAAGATTCCGCTTTTGCGACAAGCTCAACCAACGAAACCCTGAACTTGATTCTTGAACAACTTCAACTTCTTGCAACAAAAGAAAAAGCAACCACAAGTGCGGCAAAAACAGAAGTATCCGTCCTGCAAGAAGCATTTCCACAGTCAAAAATATTGCGCTTTGGTGTGAACGGAACGGACATTCTTGGAACTTGCAGAACGATTTATTTTTCTGAACCAGAACAAAACGGCATTTTTTTGCTGACAGGCGACAGGGTTTTTCATGTTGACAAACAAAAACATACGGAAACATTTTTTTTGTTGTTCAAGCCGCGCTCAAGTGAAAACGGTAGTTTTTTTTATGATGTGGAAGTTGACTTGTTGCAAAGCCCAGAAACAAAAGGTTCCAGGCTTTTTCCTCTAAAAGAAATCGCAAAACTCACCGCTCGCCGGACGGGAAATCTTGTCACTTTAAGTTACAACCAAACAGGTTGGAATTTGGATATGCTTTTGGATTTGCGAGGACAAACAAAATGAAGCCAACAATTGCCGTTACCATGGGAGACCCCGCCGGAATTGGTCCGGAAATCGTTGCAAAAGCCGTGGCAAATTTGCAAACCCAACAAGAAGCAAAATGCATTGTTGTCGGTAGCCGTTCTGTTCTGGAAGATTCCTGCACAAGATGCGGATTGTCTTCCACAATTTTTGACAGCGAGAACGTCGGCATTGTAGATGTTCCCGTGATTAAACCAGGTTTCTTTGAATATGGCGAAATCAATACGGAATGTGGAAAAGCGGCTTTTGCTTACATAGAAAAAGCTGTAGAACTGGTTCGTTCTGGAAAAGCACATGCTGTGGCAACGGCACCAATAAACAAAGAATCCTTAAAGGCGGCTGGTGTTCCCTATATTGGACACACAGAAATTTTTGCCGGACTTACAAACACGCAAGACCCGCTCACTTTGTTTGAGGTAAAAAATTTGAGAGTGTTTTTTTTGACTAGACATGTTTCTTTGCGGCAGGCATGCGACTTGATTACACAAGAACGCATAATAGACTATGTTGTCCGTTGCACCAAGGCGTTGAACCAACTTGGAATAAACCAAGGAACCATGGCGGTTGCAGCATTGAACCCACATTCTGGGGAGCATGGTCTTTTTGGTACAGAAGAAACAGAAACCATTTTTCCTGCCATAAAAAAACTAAAGACAATGGGCTACAATGTGGAAGGTCCTGTGAGTGCGGATTCTGTGTTCCATTTGGCGTTGCAAGGAAGATACAATAGTGTTCTTTCGTTGTATCATGACCAAGGACACATAGCCACAAAAACCTACGACTTTGAGCGTACTATTTCTATTACCTGTGGAATGCCTGTTTTGCGTACTTCTGTAGACCACGGCACGGCGTTTGATATAGCAGGAAAAAACAAGGCTTCTGCTGTAAGCATGATAGAAGCTATACGTGTGGCGGCAAAATACGCCCCGTTCTGGAACAAAGGACAAAATTGAATGGATGGTTTTGATTTTTTGGGGCAAGGTCTTCTTGAACTTGGCTTGAACTCGCAAAGCAACTGTAGCCTTTTGGAAAAAATGGAAACGTACATAGACGAGCTCATGCTTTTCAATTCCGCCTATGATTTGGTAGGGGCACAAAATCGTGACGAAATAATCGTACGGCATATTTTGGACAGCCTTTCGGCAAGTCATATTATACAGGAACTTGCACAAGGGGTGTTGAATGTCACAGGACAATCAGCACGAATAGCCGATATTGGTTCTGGAGGGGGGTTGCCGGGCATTCCTTTGGCGGTGGCAATTCCAAATGCTCAATTTACTCTTGTGGAACGAATGAGCAAACGCTGTGCCTTTTTGGAAAATTGTATTGCCGTTCTTGGGCTAAACAACGTGACGGTGGAAAACAAACAAGCAGAACAAATGCCACGGGAACAATTTGACATAGAAGTTTTTCGAGCTTTCCGTCCGTTGGAAAAAAAAATGACAAAAACTTTACTTGCTCTGCTAAAACCTGATGGAATTATTGCGGCTTACAAAGCAAAAAAAGAAAGTATACAAGAAGAAATGAACGCAATATCAGATTTAGTTGATGAATATAAAACAATGCCGTTGACAGTTCCTTTTTTGCAAGACCGACAACGGCATTTGGTTCTTATAAAGAAGCAATAGAAGTTACATTCCTGTGTCAATGCGCTTTAATATGCGAATCAACCCGGGTTTGTCTATTAAATCTATTGGACGGCCTTCTATGTAGTTTCTGGCTTCGTCGCTGTATGCACCGGCTGTAAGGCAGATTCCTCGTCCTGCTTTTAAGTCACGAATTCGTCCATGAAAGTCACGGATATGCAACTCACCGATTGTTCCTGTTGTTCTGTAAAAGCGGAACACAATAATGTCTTCCCATTTTGCTGTTTCTATTTCCGCTAAAATTTCTGTGTTTTCTGTGGTCACTGCAAGGTCAAGAATTTTTACGTTTGCACGTTCATAGTAACCCATCGCAACTTTTCGGCACAATGCCACAAAGTCGCTGTTTCCAGCCGTCAAATAAATTTGAAGGTTTGAATTTTGCTTTAACTCTTGATAACGTGCGGCAAGAGATGCCACATCACGGTATGACGGGTTCACGGCTTGTATTTCCCTAAGGAGCATCAAGCCTTGATCCATTTTCTTGTTTTGCAAGTAACAACCTGCCAACCTGTATTTTATTTCCAAGGCCACGTCCGGCATAACATTTGAATGTTTTAGACCAATTTCAAAGTCCATTTCTGCCTTGTCCAACGCACCTGAATTCATGTGCATAACGCCGGCGGCAAGACAAGAGCGAGCTCCAAACTCTGGGTCGGGACGCAAATGCATGAACACTTTTAACGATTTTTCCCCAAAGCCTGTCTGCTGCATGGAATCCGCCATGGCAAACAAAACGGCTTTTTGTTCCGGGTTGTCTGTAAGGGCTCTTTTCAAATATGGTAATGCGTCACGAAAACGCTTTAAGTTGTAAAGGGAAATACCAAGCCATTCGTGTACATTGGCTGCTTCTTGGTTGTAAATAAGAGCTTTCTTTAGGAAGGGCACGGCTTTTTCATATTCACCTGCCTGATAATATGCCTGTGCAAGATAGTAGTTCGCTTCAAAACTTTCTCGATTAAGTTTAACCGCTGTTGCCAACCCCTTTATAGCATCTTCAGATTTTTTTAATTTTAGTGCACAAATTCCTTGGCGCAAAGCCGTTTGGAAAGGATCTATGTCCTTGTTGTTGGTTGCCAATCCTAACATAAGGTCTAACAACGGAAAGGCTTTGTCCCATAGATGTTCACGGTAATATAAATCTGACAATTCGTTCAAGGCTGTTGTGTTATGCGGATTTTGGGCAAGTTTTCTTGTTGCATCTCTTATGATTGCGTTACGTTTTTTTGCAGAGGTTGTGGAAGAAGATGAACCTGTTTTTCTTTTTATGCTACTAAACCCATATATAATGAACAAACAAAGAACAACTAAAGCACCAGCTATAACAATACTAGAAATGTCCATATGTTCTATTATGACGTTCCTTTAAAATGGTGTCAAGAAAGAAACTTGACTTCTATATATGTATGTTTACATTTACCTAATCCGCCCATCTTGCCGAAAACCTTTTCTGTCATTAAATTATATTTATAGAAACATAAAATTCTTTTCATTCAACATAGGAGAAAATCATGGCAACTTATCAGTTCCAAACAGAAGTAAACCAACTTCTAACGCTTATCATTCATTCTTTGTATTCAAACAAGGACATTTTTCTACGGGAAATCGTTTCCAATGCATCGGATGCTTTGGACAAACTAAAATATTTGACTCTTTCAGATGATGCTTATAAAAGCCTTCCCTTTGACCCAAGAATCGACATCAGCTTTGAAGAAGAAAACAAAATTCTTGTTGTAAAAGACACAGGAATCGGAATGGACAGCGAAGACTTGACCGAAAATCTTGGTACAATCGCACGTTCCGGCACAAAAGCATTTTTGCAAAAACTTACAGCAGACGCAAAAAAAGATTCCGCTTTAATCGGTCAGTTTGGTGTGGGTTTTTATTCCGCATTTATGGCAGCCTCTAAGATTGATGTGTTCACTCGCAAAGCTGCAACGGACGTTATTTTTCATTGGTCCAGCGATGGCACAAGTTCCTACGACATTGAAGGTATCGCTTTAGACAGTGACGACGCAAAAAAATACGGCTTTGACGGGGAAAATTCCCACGGAACGGCCGTTGTAATGACGCTAAATGACGAAAGCAAAGAGTATGCTAGCCGTTGGAAGGTGGAAGAACTTGTGAAACGCTACAGCGACCATATTGCATTCCCAATTTATTTGCATTACACACAAAATAAATATGACGACAAAGGCAAAGTCACAGGCAGCGAACAAAAAACAGACAAGATTAACAGTGCCAGTGCCTTGTGGAAACGTCCTAAATCCCAGCTAAAAGCAGAAGATTACAATGATTTTTACAAAACAATTTCCCACGACGGTTCTGACCCTTTGATGTATGTTCACACCCACGCAGAAGGAACTCAGGAATATACGACTTTGTTTTACGTTCCAGAACGTGCCCCGTTTGACATGTACCAAGCCGACTACAAAAGCGGCGTAAAATTGTACGTAAAACGTGTCTTTATTACGGATGACGACCGTGAATTGCTTCCTGCTTATTTGCGTTTTGTTCGGGGCATAATAGATTCAGAAGATTTGCCACTTAACGTAAGCCGCGAAATCTTGCAGCAAAATCGTATTTTAGAAACAATCAAAACTCAGTCTGTAAAAAAACTTTTGAGCGAATTCAAAAAAATGGGTGAAGCCGCAGATAAATCCTTAAAAGCCGCAAAAGAAGCCGGCGGTGTGGACAAATTATCAGAAGATGACAAAAAAGCCTTGGACAAATGGAACACATTTGTTTCCCAGTTTAACCGGCCTTTAAAAGAAGGTTTGTACGGCGATTATGCAAATCGTGATGAAATTGCGGAAATTATTCGCTTTAAGTCCACCGCAGAAGAAGGAACTGGCGAAAACAACTGGACAAGTCTTGCCGATTATGTTCAGCGCATGAAAACCGACCAAAAGGCAATTTACTACATTACAGGTGGGGACGAAAAGAATTTGCGTGCTTCTCCGTTGCTTGAAGCCTACAAGGCAAAGGGTTTTGAAGTTCTTATTATGAGTGATGAAATTGACGACATCATCATTCCTGCTTACGGAAAATACAAAGACTTTGAACTAAAGGCTGTAAACCGTGCCGGAAGTGATGAAGAGCTTGGCGTGGATAAAACGGAAGCAGAAAAAAAAGAGAAAGAATTCAAACCTGTTGTGGAAAAAATAAAAAAGGCTTTGGGCGAGCGTGTAAAAGACGTTCAAATTTCCAAACGCCTTTCTGACTCTCCTTCTTGTATTGTTGTGGACGAAAACGACCCGTCGTTGCAGATGGAACGTATGATGAAAGCCATGGGACAAACAGGTTTTGCAGAGGTAAAGCCAATTCTGGAAGTAAACGGAGAACATCCAATTGTTGCGGTTCTAAAAGATTGCCAAGATGAATCCAGAATAGAAGATGTTTCCAATGTGTTGCTTGACCAAGCTCTTTTGTTGAGCGGCGGAGAGCTAAAAGACCCTGCCGATTTTGTTAAACGCTTGAATCGGCTGTTGGAAAAATAATCCTTTTGGACTGGAGTTTTAGATGAAAATAAAAAAGCTGGTATTTTTTGTTTGTCTTTTGTTGGTTTTTGTTTTTTTTACAGGTTGTGCTTCTTCTGGAAGCGCAACCAAATCTGTCATTTATGAACATGAAGACAGAATGCATTGGGAAATTACTTCGCCAACGGGAACATCTGTTCACGTTTTAGGAACAATTCACGTTGGAGAAGAGGAACCTTTGCCAATAAACGAAAAACTTTTGAACACATTTTTACAAGCAGATATTATTTATGGCGAACTCAGCACCTTTGATTTAGCAAAAACATCCAATGCCATGGTTTCCTTTCTGGAAAAAACCTTAATCATGGATGATCAAGGAAATCCTGTTTCAATAACAGAATTTATTACAGAAAAAGAAGCTGAAATGCTTAAATTAATTCTTAGCTTGGGCGGAGCAACAGAAGAACAAGTACAGTCAGCCTTATTTATGCCTCCTTGGTACTGGAATAATTCTTTAGAACAAGGTTTAATTCAAGCTTGTGGTTATTATCCAAACACAGGAATAGATTTATATCTATATGACATTGCTGCCAAAAATAATTTGGTTGTTCTTGGTCTTGATTCTTTAGAAACACAATTAAATCTTCTTAATTATGGTTCTGTAGAAGATCAGGTTTTTCTCTTAAAAGATAAATTAAAATCTATACTTAATCTGGAAGCATATCAGGAAGAACTTGACAGTTTATATAATTCCTTTAGAGATGATGAAAAAGAAATTTTAACTTCTTCTTTGTATCCAAATCTTTTTTCAATAGAAGGATTAAGCCAAAACTACATTATGGGTTACTATGAAAATCTTATTGCAAAAAGAAATAGTTCTTGGGCGGAACAAATTGCCGAGATGCTAAAACAAGAAGGAAAAACTTTTTTCATATTTGCAGGGGCGGCTCACTGGCTTTGCGAGCCGTCCGTCTTTGATTTTTTAGTAGACCAAGAAGTGGCTGTTTGGGAATAAATCAAAGTTCATTCTGCTTTCAGTTTTGCACGGGCTTCATCCAGCGTTTGTACAACTTTGTCACACCATTTGTCAAATTCCAGATCTGGTATTTGACATTCTGGGTGGGCAAGAATATATTCCACACATCGTCTTATACCTTGGTCTAATCGTATTTCTGCCTTAAAACCTGGCACAAGGCGCTTTAATTTTGAGTTGTCAAAAACGACAGAGTTTGATTTGTCTCCAATAAGGCTGCCGGTAAAGTCATAGTTGCTAACATCCGCCAAAAAAGAAGACGAAACATAATATGGGTTCAACTTGACGTTCAACGATTGTGCAATGATTGTGTAAATTTGATTCCATGTAACGGTTTCATCGCTGGTGATTTGTACGGCTTCTCCGATTGCGTGGATGTTCCCCATCAATCCGACAAAAGCCCTTGCAAAGTCGTCGCTGTGGGTCATTGTCCAAAGAGATGTTCCGTCTCCATGAATTATGACAGGTTTCTCGTTCATTATGCGTTTTAAAACCTGAAAGCTACCTTTGTTTCCATGTACACCCAAAGGAACAGACCATTCATTATATGTGTGGCTTGGTCGCACTATTGTTACAGGAAAACCTTCTTCCCGATACACTTTCATCAAATAATCTTCACAGGCAATTTTATTCCTGGAATATTCCCAGTATGGGTTTGCCAAAGGCGTTCCTTCTGTGATTCTGTAATCGGCAGGCAGTTTTTGATATGCAGAAGCAGAACTTATGTAGATAAATTGTTTTGTTTTTCCTTTGAAAAGTCTGAAATCTCTTTCTAGTTGGGAAGGAACAAAACCAATAAAGTCAGCAACAACATCAAACCTTTTGCCGCTTAAAAGCCGGGCAACATCTTCTTCGTTGTTTACATCTGCCTTTATAGGACATACTCCTTTGGGCAAAATATGGTTTTTGCTCCCTCTGTTCAAAACATACAAGTCCCAACCTTGACTAACAAGCAATTTTGAAATTGAAGTACTAATAGTACCTGTGCCGCCAATAAACAATGCTTTCATTTGGAATCCTTCCTTGCATACTCAAAAAATATATTTTAATATTAACAGGAAAAACAAATATCGTAAACAAAAAAATATCCACTTTATCCATATTATGCTGTATACTTCTTCCATAAGGAGAAATTTATATGGACATGGAGAAAACAAGAGAGAACATTCTTTCTGGGGAAACGGTTTTGGGTATTGAATTTGGTTCAACACGGATAAAAGCAGTTTTAACGGATATGAATTATTTACCAATTGCTTCTGGCAGTCATGAATGGGAAAACAGACTAGAAAATGGTATTTGGACATACTCCATAGATGATATTAAATCAGGCTTGCAGGCTTGTTATAAGTCTTTGGCAGACAACATAAAAGAAACTTACGGTATAGAACTTTGTGCAACTGGTGCAATCGGTATAAGTGCGATGATGCATGGTTACCTGCCTTTCGACAAGGATGACAATTTGCTTGTTCCTTTTAGAACTTGGCGCAACACTTGTACAGAGCAGGCTGCAGAAAAATTATCTGAGTTATTTTCTTTTAATATTCCACAACGATGGAGCATAGCCCATTTGTATCAAGCAATCTTGAACAAAGAAGAACACGTTAAAGATATTTCATTTTTTACAACCTTAGCCGGTTATGTTCACTTTTTGCTGAGTGGTCAAAAAGTGCTTGGAATTGGTGATGCCTCTGGAATGTTCCCAATTGACGATACAAATAATTATGACAAATCAATGATTGCCAAATTTGACGGACTAGTAAAAAATGATTTTTCCTGGCATCTATCTGATATTTTACCTAAAATTGCAATGGCAGGTGATAAGGCTGGTGTTCTTTCTGAACAGGGAGCACTTTTGCTTGACCCAAGCGGAAAACTCAAAGCTGGGATTCCGATGTGTCCTCCAGAAGGTGATGCTGGAACAGGAATGGTTGCAACAAATGCAGTTTCTGTGCGTACAGGAAACGTGAGTGCAGGAACTTCTGTTTTTGCTATGATTGTCTTGGAAAGAATGCTTTCCAAAGCCTATCCAGAAATTGACATTGTAACAACTCCAGATGGAAAGCCTGTTGCAATGGTTCATGGAAACAATTGCTCTTCAGACATAGACGCTTGGCTTAGACTGTTCACTGAATTTGCCGATTTGGCTGGGTTCTCTCTAAAAAAATCCGACTTATACGATATGCTTTATAAAAAAGCCTTGGAAGGTGAGGCGGACTGTGGAGGCATGGTTTCTTTCAATTATTTTTCCGGGGAACCTGTGGTAGGCTTGAATGAAGGCCGTCCGCTTTTTGTCCGTACTCCTGATGCAAAATTCAACCTTTCCAATTTTATGAGGACATTGCTTGTTTCTGCTATATCCACTTTGAAAATAGGAATGGACATACTTTTCAAAAAAGAATCTGTTGTTTTGGATAAACTTGTTGGGCATGGAGGCTTTTTTAAGACACCCATGGCAGGACAACGGATAATGGCTTCTATAGGTGTTCCTGTTTCCGTTGTAGAAACCGCCGGTGAAGGTGGCAGTTGGGGCTGCGCACTTTTGGCTGCCTTTATGCTGGAACATGAAAAAAACGCCGATTTAACCTTGCCTGTTTTCTTGCAGGAAAAAGTCTTTGCTTCCATGAAGGCT
>JAZSMM010000017.1:0-1729 GCA_045535895.1 Treponema sp. | reverse complement strand
ATCTTCCATAAGGCTGCGGGCTTCTTCGCAGGCGGCAGGATGCCCGTCTCCTGCGTGTTGGAACGGTCCGTAGGGTTGCTGCAGCACGGCGGAACATTGGTTTATCCCCACGTTCACCATGAACTTGAACCACAAGCGTTTTTCCATGTCCTGCGGGACTTCAAATGCTATGCCGGTCCTTTCAAAATATTGTGCGATGTCACGGACTCTTTTTGAGCACTCCGAAGTTTGTGCGTAACTTGTAGCCCCAGAATTCGGTACTGGATTTTGTTTTTCCCCGAAATGTATTACGCCCTTCAGGTTGTATGTCGTATGGTTTTCGCTGTGTTGTGCGTCCGTCCCCAAAATCATGGCCAGCGGAACTTTGTGTTTTCCGTACCTTTTTGCGATTATTTGTTCGCTGGATATTCCGTTCAACAGGGAAAGAATCAAAGTTTTTTCACCGACATAAGGCTGCATGTCGTCCAGAATTTGTGCTAAATGATGGAATTTGCTTGCTATGATAATCAAGTCGAATCCGCATGGAAAAGGATTTGCGTGGACATTGCCGCAACCTTTTGCCGGGGCTAGTCGCACTTCAAGTTTCTTTCCGTTCACAAAAAGTCCTTTTTCTTTGTAGCGTTCAAGTCTTTCCCCTCCCGCAAGGACTGCGAGTTCCGTAGGGTTGTGCGCAAGAATTGTGTGTGCAACCGTAAGACCCACTGCACCTGCTCCTGCCAAAAGCACGGAATTTATTGCCATGGTTCACCTCAATATGATACTATAAAACTATGCAAGTCAATGCAATACTTTGTTGTGTGTCATGTGCCGCTTACATTCTTTTGCTTGCGACATGGCCGGTGAGAAAGAAAAGAATGTTGTCGCAATTGGGAGAATGCGTTCTGCCACTCAAACATTATGGCAACAGGCTTTTTGTGCTTGTTCTGGTGTGTTCCCCCCTCTTGATTGTTTTTTCATATTTCCGTGATTTTGGAGTTATGATAAACGCTGTTTTGTGTGCGAGTGCCGTCCTTGCCGCAGAGGTCGGAATGAAAGACCAGATTTTTGGAAAACTCGCAGGAATATATCAGTGCGGAATTATTGTGGACGGAAGATACCTTCCATACGACCAGATTCGTTCCATTCCTGAACTGGGGTATGAAAAAAACGATGCGGAGCAAGAGGTCCAAGACGGCATGTACGAAAGGGCCCTCAAACTGGTGACGGAAAAATCCGGCATAATTTACGTTGGATTTGCGGACAAAGCAGAAAAACAAGCAGCTCTGGCCGCTGTCATAGGAATGGAGCCAAGGTTAAAGCCATAAAAAACCAAAATCTTAAGGTTCTTTTAAGCCTTGTCCATTATACTTGTAGTATGAAGCACAGGATTTTTTCTTTTGCATTTATTTTTTTGTTGCTTGTAACTTTTGCCTTTCCGCAAAACGAAGACTTGCAGGGAGAACCTGTTACCATCGAGTCCATGTTGGCCGCTTACATATCCAACGACAGACAGACCCAAATTCTAGCGGCGCAATACCAGCAGGCTGTTCTTTCGCACGAGTCCGTCCAGAATTCCACCGGGCTTGACGTTGAGCTTTCCACGGGGACTGTTTCCATACGGGCGGGGCAGTTCCGTGCAGAACCCGCCGTGACGCTTTCCATGCCCACGTTGAATGGAACTGTGGTGGCGGCCTCTGTCCCTGTGTCCGTCTACGGTACGGACGGAAAGGCTTCCGTTGGCGGCTCTTCC
>JAZSMM010000058.1:0-8514 GCA_045535895.1 Treponema sp. | reverse complement strand
GGTAATTCATTCAATAACGAGAGTGTGCTGTCCTTTAGTTCCTTGGAAAACAACCTGTCGGCTTCATCCAAAACTACGTGCTTTATCTGCGCCACTTTTAATTTTTTCAGATAAACTAGTTCTGCAAGTCTCGCCGGTCCGCCGATTACAACTTGCGGTTTTTCTTTTAGCAATTCCACCTGACGTTTAATTGGGGCTCCGCCAATCAAAAGTGCGATTTTTATTTCAGAAACCAATTTGACTTGAGATTTTATCTGCGCGGCGAGTTCATGTGTCGGAGCTACGACTATCAACTGGACGTTGGGATTGGTTGAATCTATTTTGTCAAGCAGTGGAAGTAGATATGCAAAGGTCTTTCCTGTTCCGGTTTCAGATTGAAACAAAACTGAATGGTTTTCTTTGATCAAAGGTATGACTTTTTCCTGTATCAAAGAAGGTTTTTCAATGCCCAAACTGACAAGCTGCTGGCAAAAATGGTTTGGCACGCCCAAAGATTCAAAAGTTGATGTTGCAAACATTTTATTACTATAGCATATTTCAAAATTAATGTGTATAATTTTACTTATGTTGATTGGAATAGATGCGTTTGGTTGTGATCATGGGCGTTCGGGTATAGGATTGTATCTTTTGTCATTGCTTGCAAATATGCCAAAACTTGATTCTGTGTCTTGTGAGTTGTTTGGACCGGAAATTGACAGATACACGTATACTTCTGCTTCGGATAAACTTATGTACGCAGGTGTATCCATTCCAGACAGCAATGTTTCTGAATTCGTTTGGCATTTGACACGAGCCAATTCTTTTATGGCAAGGCGTGGCTATGATGTGGCTTTTTTTTCTGCCGGCGGAAGGTTGTTGCCATGGAAGCCCAATATTCCTAGTGTTGCTGCAGTGAACGACGTTGTAAGTGAACTTCCTGACTATGTTATGAATCCGTTCTTTGCTTGGTATGTGAGACATGGATTGAAAAACTGTACTCGCTTGATTGTGCCTAGCCAATACGTCAAGAAAAATTTGATTTCTTTGGGTGTTTCTTCTCAAAAAATTGATGTTATTCACAACGGAATAAACCACAGTCTTTTTTATCCAAGAGCAAATATATCTAATGAAGTGGTGAACATAAAACCCTTTGCAATAAAGCGACCGTATATCATTTATGCGTCCAAAATGCAAAGTTCATCAAAAAAACACGTGGAACTTATTCGTGCTTTCTCCTTGTTCAAGGAAAAAACGGGGTTTCCCCACAGGCTGGTTCTTGCAGGAGGTTCGGGATTATATTCGGAAAGCGTCCACAAAGAAACATCCATGTCCGCCTATGCCTCTGACATATTCTTGACAGGTTTTTTCCCCCACGAAAGTCTGCCTGAATTGTATTCCTGTGCAGACGCTTGTATTATTCCATCCACAAGCGAGGGTGCAGGACTTCCTGTGCTTGAGGCGATGGCATGCGGAGTTCCTGTTGCCTGCGCAAAATCTGGTGCGTTGCCGGAGATTGCAGGAAGCCATGCCTTGTTTTTCAATCCAGATGACCTAAACGAAACCGCCGATGCAATAGAAAAAATTATAAGCGACAAAGATTTAAGAAAAAAACTTTTGTCAGGCGGTGTAGAATGGACCAAGCGATTTTCTTGGGAAAAAACAGCCCTGCGGACATTGGAGGTTCTTTCCAATGCCACGTCGGGGTAATCCTTTGCGGAGTAGTTTAAGCGGTTTTTTGGTCGGTGAGCAATGTCGAGATGTCAACGATGTTGTCTTTTACCATGTCACCTGTTATTACAAGTTTTTTGTCGCCTTTTAGCGATGGAATTTCAAACATTACGTCCATAAGCATTTTTTCCACGATAGCACGTAGTCCTCTCGCACCGGTTTTCCGTTTTATCGCTATTTCGGCTATTCCATCTATGGCTTCATCTGTAAAGACTAATTCCACGTCGTCCATGGCAAAGGACGCCTGAAACTGCCTTGATATGGCGTTTTTGGGTTCCGTAAGTATCCTTTTCAGGTCTTCTTTTGTAAGTTCTTTTAATGCCACGGCTATTGGCATTCGCCCGATGAGTTCCGGAATAAGACCAAATTTTACCAAGTCGTCTGGAATGACCTTGTTCAGCAATTCCGCCATGTCGTCCTCGGTCAATGCGTTCAGTGTGGTTCCAAACCCCATTGTATGATCTGCAATGCGGGACTCTATTATTTTATCCAGTCCTACAAATGCCCCGCCACAGATAAACAGAATGTTGGTTGTGTCAATCTCTAGCATTTCCTGGTTTGGATGTTTTCTGCCACCTTGGGGAGGAACGCTTGCTTTTGTGCCTTCAATTATTTTCAGCAATGCCTGCTGTACACCCTCGCCGGAAACATCCCTTGTTATTGAAGTGTTCTCTGACTTCCTTGCTATCTTGTCGATTTCATCTATAAAAATTATGCCCCTTTCGGCCTCTGCAATGTTTCCGTCGGCGGCGTTTATCAACTTCAACAATACGTTTTCAACGTCCTCGCCGACATAACCGGCTTCTGTCAATGTGGTGGCATCTGCTATTGCAAAAGGAACTTCAAGTTTTTGGGCAAGAGTCTTTGCAAGCAGGGTCTTTCCGGAACCTGTTGGACCAATCAACAAGATGTTGGATTTTTCAATCTGTATTTCATCGTCCGCAGAGGATTTCATTGCCATTCGTTTGTAATGATTGTATACAGCAACAGCCAGTGCTTTCTTCGCATAATCCTGGCCGATTACATATTGGTCCAAGAAATCCTTGAACTGTCTGGGTGTGGGGACTGAATCCAATTCTATGGGAACTAAATCCCTTGCTTCGTCATCGAGAATGCTTTGGCAAATGGCTACACATTTATTGCAGATATATATACCGTCTGGTCCAGCTACCATGCGGTGTTCTCTGTCTTCCGGTTTATGGCAAAAAGAACAAATTTGCACGTTGTTTCTATTTCGCAACATTTTCTCTCCTGGGCATAATCTTGTCAACTATGCCGTATTCAAGTGCATCAGAGGCGGACATGTAATAGTCCCTTTCCATGTCGGCGGCAACGCTGGACTCGTCCTTGCCTGTATGATACGCAAAGTATTCAATCGTAAGTTTTTTTAACCTGACAATTTCCTTTGCTTGTATGGAAATGTCGGAAGCCTGCCCCTGTGCTCCCCCCCATGGCTGGTGGATCATGACTCTGGACGAAGGCAGTGCATAGCGTTTTCCTGCCGTTCCGCTGGCAAGCAAGATTGCGGCCATGCTTGCGGCTTGTCCTAGACATATAGTTTGTGTGTCGCATTTTATCGACTGTATAGTGTCATAAATTGCAAGTCCCGCGGTAACCGACCCTCCCGGAGAATTTATGTACAAACTGATGTCTTTGTCCGAATTTTGCGAGTCAAGAAAAAGTATCTGCGCCACCACCAAATCGGCGGACATGTCTGTTATCTCGCCATCTATGAATATAATCCTGTCTTTGAGGAGCCTTGAATAAATGTCGTAGGCTCGCTCTCCATTCCCAGTCTGTTCCACAACATAGGGAACCATGTTGTTCATCCGTTCGTTCATGCCTTGTCCTTTCTATTTGGAAAAATTCAAGTGTCAGTTCTTGAACAAATCTGCAAAGGACATCTTGTCGCCCTTTGTTACCTTCACTTGAGAGAACAATTCTTTGTAGAGTTTTTGTTCTTTCGTGTCGTCTATGAGATATTCTTTTGCACGAGGATCGTCGTAGTGTTTTTTCACTTCATCGACAGTGATGCCGGCTTCTTGTGCGATTTTTTCGTATTCGCTTTCAACCTCTTCTGGAGTCACTGTTATGTTGCGTTCTTTCAACAGGGCTTCCACTATTATGCGGCTCTTTAGCATTTTTTCCGCATCTCCGGTCCATTCCTTTAGCATGGTTTCTTTCGTCTGGCCGGAAGCTGAAACCATTTTGTCCAGTTGTTCTGGTGTTGTACGGAACTGTTGTGCCATCATACGCCAGCGTGAATCCAACTCCGCAGCCACCATTGATTTTGGCAGGTCGAATGTGTTTTTCTCTACCAATTGCTCAAGCAACGAATTTGACTTCATTTCATTTATACGTTTTTCTTTTGCTACTTCCATGTTCTTTTTTATGTCAGCTTTCATGTCGTCTAAAGTTTTGTATTTTTCATTTACGTCTTGAGCAAGCTCGTCATCCAAATCCGGTAAATTACGTATCTTAAGGGCCGTCACAGTGACTTTCAGTTTTTTTGTTGTTCCCGCGAGGTCTTTGTCTTCAAAATCATCTTTATATTTTTTTGTGATTTCTTTTGTTTCCCCTTTTTTCATTCCAACAACATCATCGTCGATTTTGTATATGTTTTGGCCGCTTCCAATTGTAAACACAAAGTCCTGACGTTCACTTCCTTCCACTGTCGCTCCGTTTTCATCCAACTCGCAGTAATTGATTGTTGCAATGTCGTCTTTAGCTGCCGCCTCATCGTCTTTTTTGTCCAGAACCATTGCGTTGCGTTCACGAATTTGCTCAAGCTCTTCTTTTAGTTCCTCTTCCCCTATGGAAACGACTGGTTCTTTTATCGTTATGCCGTCAAAATTCTTGATTTGAACCACGGGAAAAACATCATAGGTTACGGAAAAAGTCATGTCTTTTGCTGTGTCCAAGACGGGCGGTTCTTCCATGGTCGGCTGTGCATACGGAAGCGGTTTTTCCTCTATTTCATCAAACACTTGACCCAACGCTTTTTCTATGATTTCTCCTGCTGTTTCCGCCTTTAAGGCTTCTCCATATTTGCGTTCCAAGACTGCTACAGGTACATGTCCTTTGCGGAATCCAGGAATCTGGATGGTCTTTGCATACTTTGCCACTGTCTCATTATAACCCGTTGCCACATCTTTTTTGTTGATGGTAACTGTCAGTTTTACTGCTGAATTTTCTAGTTTAGTAATTTCTTTGCTTAGTTTCACGGCTGGCTTCCTTATTGTTTAGAAATATCAAAAAAGGCGATTCAGATTACTCCGAATCGCCTTTCGCTTAGAGCGGGAAACGGGAGTCGGACCCGCGACATCGACCTTGGCAAGGTCGCGCTCTACCACTGAGCTATTCCCGCAAAACATTCGTGGGGCTAACCACTATCCCTGTCTGCATTCTCTGTACACCAGAGAAATATGCGAGAGAAGGGACTTGAACCCTTACGCCTAGGGCACCAGATCCTAAGTCTGGCGTGTCTGCCAATTTCACCACTCTCGCCCAAGTTCGGGTATCGGTGTTCAACCTCTCAATTGCAAAAACTTTATCATATCAAAAAAAAAGTGTCAAGTGCTTTGATAAATTAATACAATTTATGCGGTTTAAAAATTGATATTTGTGACAACAAAGAAATCCCTCTTTATCTTTTTCAAGATATATGGCATACTTAATTAATTGTTTGATTTCTCAGGAGGAAATATTTTGTATAAGCCAGTTGATTCCAAGGCAAGTTTTCCTGTCTTGGAAGAAGAAGTTTTGAAATTCTGGAAAGAAAATGATGTTTTCAAAAAATCCATAGAACAAAGAAAGGATTGTCCCGAATATGTCTTTTATGACGGACCTCCGTTTGCAACAGGGTTGCCTCATTTTGGGCACTTCATTCCAAGTACAATCAAAGATATAATTCCTCGTTACCAAACTATGAAAGGAAAGAAAGTCGAACGTCGGTTTGGTTGGGATTGTCATGGACTTCCTGTTGAAAACCTCATAGAAAAAGAACTGGGGCTTAATTCCAAGACGGAAATAGAAAAATTTGGCGTGGCAAAGTTCAACGAAGCGTGTAGGGAAAGTGTCTTGCGCTATGTTGATGTATGGGAAAAAACGATTACCAGGCTTGGCCGTTGGGTGGACTTTGAAAACGACTACAAGACCATGGAACCAGATTACATGGAGTCTATATGGTGGGTTCTGAAAAGTTTGTGGGAAAAAGGCTTTCTTTATGAGGGGCATTATATCTTGCCTTTCTGCCCCCGTTGTTCCACCGTTCTTTCCAACCATGAGCTTGCGCTTGGAGGCTACAAGGATGTTCACGATCCTGCCATTACTGTTCGCTTTAGGGTTACGGATGTTCCTTCTTCGTTGGAGGATTCCGACATGGCCAATGGCTGTACATATCTTCTTGCATGGACGACGACACCTTGGACTTTGCCCTCAAACTTGGGGCTCACGGTGGGTCCTGAAATTGATTATGTAAAGGTTAAAGACGGAGACGAATTTTATGTTTTGGCGGAAAGCCGGCTTCATGCTTATTATAAAAATCCAGAAGAATGTGAAATAGAATGGAGAAAGAAGGGCAAGGAATTGGTGGGTTTGCGTTACGAGCCGCTTTTCCCTTATTTCTCTTCTCTTGCAGCCGAAACTGACGGTTCGGACGGTAATCCGCCTTCAATCGGGGCTTTCCGTGTGCTTCAAGGTGATTTTGTTTCTACGGAAGACGGAACAGGAATTGTTCATACCGCGCCGGGTTTTGGAGAAGACGACAACAAAGTGTTCAAAGGCACCGGGGTTCCAACTATTTGTCCCGTCGACAACGAGTGTAAATTTACATCGGAAGTTCCTGATTATGCAGGACGTTTTGTCAAAGACTGTGACAAGGACATAATGGAACGCCTTAAGAAAGAAGGAAAACTTGTAAAACGAGACCAGATATTGCATGCGTATCCACATTGTTGGCGTTGTTCCAGTCCCTTGATATACCGTGCGGTTGGAAGTTGGTTTGTAAAAGTGGAGGATTTTCGTGACAAGATGGTCGCCGCCAACCAAAAAATCACCTGGCAGCCGGAGCATATAAAAAACGGACGCTTTGGTAAATGGCTGGAAGGAGCTAGGGACTGGGCAATAAGTCGCAACCGTTTTTGGGGCAATCCGATTCCTGTTTGGAAATGCCCGGACTGCGGAAAAACAGTATGTGTTGGAAGCCGTCAGGAGTTGAAGGAACTTTCTGGTGTTTATCCAGAGGATTTGCATAAGCATTTTGTCGACGAGATAAAAATCCCGTGTTCATGTGGCGGAACGATGACTAGAATCCCGGAAGTTCTTGACTGTTGGTTTGAGTCGGGTTCCATGCCGTATGCGCAGAATCATTACCCATTTGAAAACAAAGAGTATTTTGAAGAGCATTTCCCCGCTGACTTTATTTCGGAGGGTCTAGACCAGACCCGTGGTTGGTTTTATTCTCTTACGGTCCTTGCTGCGGCTCTGTTTGACAAGCCTGCGTTTGAAAACTGTGTTGTAAATGGGTTGGTGCTTGCTTCTGACGGTAAGAAAATGTCAAAGAGTTTGCGCAATTATACCGATCCTGCCGAAGCCGTAAAAATGTTTGGGGCGGACGCCATCCGTCTGTTTTTGATGCATTCTCCCGTTGTTAAGGCAGATGACTTGAAATATAGTGATGACGGAGTCAGAGATGTTCTCAAAGGCATACTAATTCCCTTGTGGAACAGTTACAGTTTTTTTGTCACATATGCCAACATAGACGGTGTGCAAGCCACCGGTGCTCTTTTCGGCAATTCCCGGCCAACAAACCCTCTTGACAGGTGGCTTCTTTCTATTACACAAAAACTTGTAAAAGATGTTACGGAAGCCATGGATTCTTATGATTTGTCCAAGGCCATTGATCCGATTGTGTCTTACATTGACCAACTCAACAACTGGTATATTCGTCGCAGTCGCCGCCGTTTTTGGAAGAGTGAGAGCGATTCTGACAAGACGGAAGCCTATGAGTCCTTGTATATTGCACTCAAAACATTCTCCCGTGTGGCAGCCCCGGTTGTGCCTTTTGTGACGGAAATTATCTGGCAGAACCTGCGCATAGACTCGGATGTGATTTCTGTCCACCTTTCGGATTATCCTTTGTACGACGAGTCTGTTCGAGACGAAAATCTTGAGTTCAAGATGGATACGGTGCAAAAGGCCGTTTCAATGGGACGATCTTTGCGCTACCAATACAATTTGAAAATAAGGCAGCCGTTGAAATCCGTTGAGTTTGTCACCCGCAATGGAGACGAAAAGAAAGTGCTTCTTGAAATGGAAGAGTCGATTAGGGAAGAACTCAATGTGAAGAAGGTCGTTTTCCATGAACGGGAGGATGAGCTTGTAGAATATAAGGCCAAGGCAAATTTCCGTACTCTTGGAAAAGAACTAGGACCTTTGATGAAAGCCGCTTCTGTAGTTATTGAAGGTCTTGACCAAGATTCCATACAATCAATCCTTGACGGTTCTACTTTGAGCCTGGACGTGGAAGGAACAACGGTGGAACTGGATACCTCAAAAATTATTGTTGACCGTTTGGAAAAGGCGGCTTTAAAAGTTGTGAATGACGGAACCCTTACTGTCGCATTAGATTCTGAGATTACGGATGATTTGAAACGTGAAGGTTATGTGCGTGATTTGATTCGAGGCGTTCAGAATTTGCGCAAGGAAAGTGGACTGGCTGTTACAGACAGGATTAATTTGACCGTGTCCGGTTCTGCTGAGTTGAAGGAAGCCTATCAACAATTCTCCGAATTTATAGAAGGGGAG
>JAZSMM010000149.1:0-6968 GCA_045535895.1 Treponema sp. | reverse complement strand
TTTGAATTTTAATATTCATGTTAATGGAAAAATTTCCAAGTTACTAAGGATAAGAGATTCCGAGAGCATAAGCCTATGGGAGAGACATAACCAAGATTTGGAGCCTTTGTATTCAAATGACAAAGAATCTGTTTTCCCAATTCGCATGATTCCTGGTGATTTTGCCTTCGTTAAGATGATTTGAAGTGGCGGTCATTGCAAAAAACTCCTATACCGTGTATAGTGGTTTTTAATGGCAGAAAAAACTTTCACGATTCTGGATTTGTTGGATTTAGACTTAAAAGCACATAATTCGCTTCATCTTAAATGCATAAGTGGTAGAAAAGGTCTTGCCCGTGTGATTAATCTGCCCAACCTAAACAGGCCTGGACTTGCGCTTACTGGTTTTTATGAGGCCTTTGCTTATAGTCGGGTTCAAGTTTTTGGGCGTGGAGAAACTGCTTATTTGTATAAATTGGTCAAAGACGGATTTTTGGACGGAATCCATAAGTTGTTTTCATATGAGCTACCTTGTTGTGTCTTTACCCATAACCAATTCCCACCGGAAGAGGTGACGGCGATAGCTGATGCCGCCGGATGTGCTATTCTTCAGACTTCTTTGGATACCACAGATTTTACAATGCGTCTTATGCGTGTTTTTTCAGATGTTTTTGCCCTCAAAAAAACAATACATGGTGTTTTGGTAGAAGTTTACGGTGTTGGCATTGTTCTTACTGGGGATTCCGGAGTTGGTAAAAGTGAGACAGCATTGGAGTTAATCGAACGAGGTCACAGACTTGTGGCTGACGACATAATAGAAATTCGTTGTGTGAACGGAAACACTGTTTTAGGGCAAGGCGCAAATAAAATGATAAGTCACCATATGGAAATTCGTGGGCTGGGAATTATCAATGTGTCGCAACTTTATGGAGTTGGTGCCATTCGCGAACAAAAAGAAATTCAACTGGTGGTAAAGTTGGAAGAATGGGACAACAACAAAGTTTATGACAGGTTGGGAACGGAAACCCATACCCAAGAAATCCTTGGTGTAAAAATCCCGATGATAGAAATTCCCGTGCGGCCAGGACGAAATTTGCCAATTATAATTGAAACCGCCGCCATGAACGAACGACTAAAGGCAATGGGTTATTATTCTGCAAAGGAATTTAATCAAAATGTCTTGAAATGGATAGAAACCGGTACAGCCCAGGCTGCATATTACGGCAGCGATGACTCGTACTGACAAATATAATGACAAGGGGTTTTTGTTTTGATAGAAAAGATTGTGACTGTCCGTAACCGAGCTGGGATTCATGCTCGTCCTGCTTCCATTATAGCGCAGACTGCAAACAAGTTTTCTTGCGAAATCATGCTGATTAAAGATGACACCACTGTTAATGCAAAGTCCATAATGGGTGTTATAACAATGGCGGCAGGATACAACGCTAACCTGACTATACAGGCAGACGGTTCAGATGAAAACGATGCTGTAGCTGCTATAGTCGCCTTGTTTGAAAATAAGTTTGAAGAAGAGTAACCACTTATGAAAAAACTCACAGACAAACAACAAGCCATGTTGAATTTTATCAGAACATTCGGTGAAGAAAATGGATGCCCTCCTACTATCCGGGAATGTGCTAGTCATTTCTCTATTTCTTTGCATGCTGTTCAATGTCACTTTTCTGCTTTGCAAAAAAAAGGCTATCTGTCGCAGTCAGACAAGCGTTCTAGGTCCATACGAATTCTAATGGACAATGGAGAGCCTGAACCAAAGCCTCATGTCCGTAGGATTCCTTTGCTTGGTTCCTTAACCGCTGGAAAACCTTTGTTGTGTGAAGAAAATTTTGATGGTTATGTAGTTATTTCAGAGTCTTTTTTTAATGCAAACGAGAATTTTTTTGCTCTTAAAGTTCGTGGAGAATCCATGAAAGATGCCGGTATCCTTGACGGAGATTTGGCTGTAGTTAAACAAAGTACCACGGCGGAAAATGGTCAAATTATTGTGGCCGTACTTGATGAAGCCATAACACTAAAGCGTTTTTTTCAGGAATCATTCAGGGTTAAGTTGGAAGCAGAAAATCCTGCTTTTAAACCGATATATTGTCAGGATGTTCAGATTGCAGGAGTCTTGTCGGGAATAATTAGGACGTATTGATGGGTTGTGTTCCTGTGTACCTTTTTTGTGGTTGTGAAATTGGTGAAAAAAACGAAGCCATTTTGGATTTAAAAATCAAAGCTCGCAAAAAATACGGAGTTTTGGATGAATATTCTTTTTATGCACACGAAACGCGTATTGCGGATGTAGTGGCTTTGTTGTTGAATGAATCCTTGTTTGCTTCTGGTCGTTTTGTTGTATTGAATGGTGCAGAGCAAATCAAAAAAAAAGAAGATTTTGATCTTTTGGATACATGGGTTAAGTCCGCTGTTGATTCTTCTTCTACTTTGGTTTTGGTTTCCGAAGAGAACTCTTGTGACAAAAAATTGGAATCTTTAGTGCCCAAGGAAAACAAGCGAATATTTTGGGAGATGTTTGATAATCGCAAGGAACAATGGCTTGTGGCTTTCTTTAATAAAAATGGTTATAACGTCACCCCGGAAGCTGTGGACTTGATTTTGGACATGGTGGAAAACAACACTGAAGCTTTGCGTTGTGAATGTTCTAGGTTTTTTTTGTGTTTTCAAAGAGGATACGTTGTAACGGAGGATGATGTAGAGAATTTGTTGTCGCACAACAAGGAAGAATCAGCCTTTACTTTGTTTGATTCTATGTGTGACGTTTCCCGTTCGACAGTGGTACGTTTGGAAGCTGCTTTGGCTGTCTTGCAAAAAATACGCTTGTCAAAAGAATCTTCTTCGGTGCAACTTATTGCTGGGCTTGCATATTGTTTTAGGCGGTTGAGAATTTGGCATGTTTTTTTGACAGAAAATCCTTGTCCTTCGGAATTCGATTTAAAAACAAAGGGGTTTGCGTCAAAAAAAGTTCAGAGACAGTATAGCAATGCTTCAAAGATTTGGAATCTTTCGGTTGTCCATAATATTCTTGCATTGCTTGCTCGTGGTGACATGGAAATACGAAAGACGGGTTTCGCAATAGAAGAAACTATTTTAAATCTTTTGATTTATTCTATTGTATTAAATGATGGCCTGCCCATAGAAGATTTTCAACTTGTAGGCTAGAAACCTTGGTCGTTTGTTGCCCAAGGCCTTATTCCATTGATTCCAGTAAAGTCTTCAATGTCGCTAATTCTTCTTTTGTCATGGTTATGCCTTTGCCCATTTTTTGATGATCTGGAGACCAGCTCCTTATGTCGTATTTGGGTTCTCTGCCACTCCAAGAGACAAGGTTGAGTTCCATGTTCCATCCGCCTTTGCCTTGTGACAGAACGCCAATTTGTTTTGTTATTTCGAATGTAAAATCTTCAGCCATTGCAAGCTCCTTACAGAATATGGTTTTTATTATTAATTATAGCATAAAATTTCAAAATTTGTTTTGCTCTGTTGAAAATGATTTATAATTGATAAAATAAATTTTATTCTTGTTGGATTCCGTGTTTCTGCCTAAACAATTCAAGAGCGGCAATCATCAATGCATGGGAAAAATCGGAACTTCCCATTTTTTGAAACACTTCTTCCCGTGTCATTTCAAAATATTCCACAAATTCATCGTTGTCCAACTTTTGTTCTGCCACTCGTTTTAGTTTTTTTGCCGTAAAGCAATGAACTTTGTTTGACATGATTGCAGGGTTTGGGCTGAAAGAACCAAGGTATTCCAATGTGCCGGCTTTATATCCTGTTTCTTCCAATAATTCTCTTTCCGCTGCGCAGGAAGGTTCTTCTCCTTCGTCAATTACGCCGCCGGGAAATTCTGTGCTCAAAGACTTAATTCCATGCCTCCATTGCTTGACCATAATGAACCGGCAGGGCTCTTCAAGCACAGGAATTACGATGACCCAATCTGGTGCATCCATTACAATGTATTTTCCGGAGTCGCCCTTTGGAGATATGCTTTCTCTTTCTGTTACAGTTAGAATACGTGTTTTTAATAGTTCGCAGGAATGCGTCTCGTTCCATTTTAGTTTTTCTTTCATTCTTTATTTCCTTTGACAATCTTGAAAAATAAGATTATTCTATAATTGTGCTTTTAGTGAAAAAACTCAAGTAGGAGGAAAAATCATGGCTGTTATTGCTATTTCTAGACAAGTTGCTGCATTGGGTGATGAGATTGCTGCTGCTGTTGCGCAAAAGATGGATTATTCTTTTATAAATCGACAATCGATAGAAAAGAAGATTGTCGATTTGGGGTTTCCTGCGGATAAATTAAAGAAATATGACGAACGCAAGCCTGGTTTTTTTGCTTCCTTGGCCAAAGATAGGGATGAATATCTTGATTATTTACAGACCGCTGTTTTGGAGGCTGCTTCAGAAAAAAACTGTATACTCATTGGACGGGGTTCTTTTATAATTCTGGAAGATTTGCCAAATCTTGTTTCTGTTCGTTTTGTTGCAAAAGATTCTGTACGCAAAGCTCGTCTTATGAACGAATTTGGTTGGGATGAAAAACAGGCGGTGCAGAGAATTACGGAAAGTGATAACAACCGGTTGGGTTTTCATAAGAGTTTCTTTAACCTTGACCATGAAGATCCAGAGCATTTCCATTTGGTTATGAACACCGGACTTTTGGATGTGGATTCAGCTTCGCAAATAATTGTAGAGTTGTGTCAACAAACTGTAACGTCTGAAAAAGAAGATGCCGGAAACAAAAAACTGGAGGAATTGCTAAAAGCACAGCATCTTGTGAATGCACTGATATTTGAGCATAAACTCAATATAAGTTTTTTGAAAGCCGTCATTTCAGGCAATCAGATTGTTTTGCAGGGTGTCGCAGATTCTTCGGCCCTTGCAGAAAAAGCTGTGGCTATAGCAAATTCATTGATGCAAGGCTATTCTGTGGTGTCTGCAATCAGTGTGGTTCAAGATTTTAAGGCTTATCCATAATACTTGACCTTATAACCGTTAATGGTCATACTGTTACAATATGAAAACTGCGGATAAATTTACTCTTGTTAGAATTATTCTAGCTCCTTTGTTTTATGTTTTGTATTTTCTCCCAACTTGGATAAATTTTAACCCGATAATATCCGTTGTGATTATTGTTCCGTTGTTGATTTTTGCTGAGTTCACAGATTTTTTGGATGGTTTTTTTGCTCGCAGACTTAATCAAGTAAGTGATTTCGGAAAATTGTTTGATCCTTTTGCAGATGTATTGTTGCATTTGACGACCTTTTTCTGTTTTGTTGTGTCAGGTTATATGCCTGCAATCATTTTCTTGTTCATAATGTATCGCGAGTTTATAATGAATTTTATCAGATTGCTTGCAATAAAAGAAGGTATTGCAATTGCAGCACGTTGGGGAGGAAAGTTAAAAACTGTACTATATGTCATCACAGGCTTTTTTTATTTAATATTTGAATGCTGTGAAAGAATGGGATTTGATTTTCTTCCTTTGACAACTGTCGGATTTTCAACAGGTTTTTTTCTTAGTTGTGTTTGTTTAGTTGCTGCATATGTATCTTTTATTGATTATCTTGTTCATTTTTTACCTATGATGTCAAAAAAAAGTGAAAAAAAAGTAGAAAAAGGCGGGGGAGGGTGTTGACACACAGGGAGAGGATATGATAATCTCAATACACTTGCGACAAAGCGGTCGCGAGGAGGCGGAAGCCTAAGATGTTTGACAATACAGCAGGGAAGGGAAGAGAGACGGCCCGTCCGCGGTAGCGGGCGGGGCAGCAAGACAGAGACAAAACAAGAGAGCGGCGGTGCGATTCTTTGGGGTTGCATTGCCGCAGTTCCTTGATGTAGAGCGCAAGGGACGGACCGACGGAATGACATCAACAGCCTTCGGGCTGATGAGATAATGATGGAGAGTTTGATCCTGGCTCAGAACGAACGCTGGCGGCGCGTCTTAAGCATGCAAGTCGAACGGCAAGGCGGGGGTTCGCCCCCGCCCTAGAGTGGCGGACTGGTGAGTAACACGTGGGTGACGCACCCACCGGACGGGGATAGCCGGTAGAAATACCGGGTAATACCGGATGAGACCCGTTGTTGTGGCGACGGAGGAAAGGGGCTACGGCCCCGCCGGTGGAACGGCCCGCGGCCCATTAGCTAGTTGGAGGGGTAACGGCCCACCAAGGCGATGATGGGTATCCGGCCTGAGAGGGTGAACGGACACATTGGGACTGAGATACGGCCCAGACTCCTACGGGAGGCAGCAGCTAAGAATATTCCGCAATGGACGGAAGTCTGACGGAGCGACGCCGCGTGGGCGAGGAAGGCCGGAAGGTTGTAAAGCCCTTTTGCAGGAGAAGAATAATCCGGGCAGGGAATGGTCCGGGGGTGACGGTATCCTGTGAATAAGCAACGGCTAATTACGTGCCAGCAGCCGCGGTAACACGTAAGTTGCGAGCGTTGTTCGGAATCATTGGGCGTAAAGGGCATGTAGGCGGTCTTGCAAGCCTGGCGTGAAATCCACGGGCTCAACCCGTGAACTGCGCTGGGAACTGCAAGGCTAGAGTCGCTGAGGCGGAGCCGGAATTCCAGGTGTAGGGGTGAAATCTGTAGATATCTGGAAGAACACCGATGGCGAAGGCAGGCTTCGGGCAGACGACTGACGCTGAGGTGCGAAGGTGCGGGGAGCAAACAGGATTAGATACCCTGGTAGTCCGCACAGTAAACGATGTGCACTGGGTGTCCGGCCAGGAGGCTGGGTGCCGAAGCGAACGTGGTAAGTGCACCGCCTGGGGAGTATGCCCGCAAGGGTGAAACTCAAAGGAATTGACGGGGGCCCGCACAAGCGGTGGAGCATGTGGTTTAATTCGATGGTACGCGAGGAACCTTACCTGGGCTTGACATATGCCGGGATGCCATGGAGACATGGCAGCGTAGCGATACGCCGGCATACAGGTGCTGCATGGCTGTCGTCAGCTCGT
>JAZSMM010000297.1:0-6236 GCA_045535895.1 Treponema sp. | reverse complement strand
CATAATCAGAAGTGGTACTATAGCCTTGCGTTGGGCGTTCAGGAATGGACTAATTAGCTCCGACTTGGCAAGCGGTCTGACATATTATACAGGAGATCAACCTGACATCCCTATTCTTTCAGAAGATATTGTCAAGGAATTGTTTGCTCGGCCATGGAAGCACAAAAAGGCAATGGTGGCAAACAAACTTGCAATGTTAACAGGTCTCCGTTCCGGAGAGATTCAGGCTTTGCGTGGTTGCGACATAGGACAAGATTGTATTTTTGTTAGGCACAGTTGGACTAGGTTGGACGGACTAAAGCCGCCCAAAAATGGTTCTACACGGATTGTGTATGTTCCGTTCAAGGAACTACTAGAAGAACTACGAGCTATGGCAAACGGAGAAGAAAATTTTGTATTCCATGTAAAATCTCCTTTCTGTCCAATAGACGCAAAGTGTTTTCTTAGGGAACTGCGCCATGAACTACAGAAGATGGGCGTGGAAAATAAAATAGTAGAAAACATTCATTTTCATAGTTGGAGGCATTATTTTACCGCCCATATGAAAACAAGCGGAAAACTGGAACAACACTTGTTACAGCGCATGACAGGTCACAAGTCTTTTTCTATGATGGAATATTATTCCAATCATGTACTTGCTCAAGACGCAGACATAATAAAAAATGCGATGCAGTCCGTGTTCAGCCCGCTTGTTACGTAATGTCGAGCAACATGCAATATTCTGTAGACTGAAACAAGGATAACTAATAAGCTGTTCTTTCTTTTAGTTCATCTACGATTGCTTGCAGGTTCTCCTGGGAAAGCATTGTGTAAAGTTCTTCTAATTGTGAAGGAGAAAAATATATGTCCGTTTGCGGTGACATTGCTCCTTCCATTATGGTGTCCGGACCGCTTTTTAAGTCAATCATAAAATAAGGCCGGTTATCGTCAAGATATTTATAGTTGAAAGAAATCTGTGCGTCGTTGGTTAAATGTCCGGAACCTGTGATACCCCATTCTATTGTACATTTTGAATTTGAATATGCGTTTTTCTTTGTGGGTTTTCTGTTTACAAGGGTGTCTTCATTAAGGCTTGCTGCAAATGACGTTGTTGCTTCAAAAAATTGGGTTCGCAAGTCTTTCGTAATAGAAAGGTTTATTTTGTTTATGGTGTCACGAAGCTGCAAATGAATGGTGTTGGTTCTGGGGGCAAAAAAAACTTCTATTTCCTTGCTCTTTTGAGAACCGAAACTGACGGTGCTTGCCATGACGTTCCCTATTTGAACGGGATCAAAGTCGCCTAAAAAGTTGGGATCGTCCTGCGGATTTGGGGCGCTTGTACAGGAAAAAAACAGAACGACACCAAAAATGCAGAACATTATATAGAAGATTTTATGACTCATATTATTAACAGACTCCTTTGAAGATTAATAGTGCTAACTAATAATGGTGAAATTATCTATATATTAAATGTATTAAATGCAAAAATTCAAGGGGGGAGAATGTAACCAAATGTGTTAGAAAGTGAATTCAGTTGGGTAAAGTATAAGAAAACATTTTTCTTGTGTTTTACCGCTGTTTCCTTTATAATTTGAATTAACCTAAGGAGGTTTTCAGGAGTGCAAAAAAACATTGATGCATTACTCAAAGAGTGCGAGAACTTGGGAATAATTAACATAGAGGCACATGGCGGTTTGTCTACCGAGTTAATTCAAGATGCAATAGATTCGGTAAAAGCCATAAACCTTGATTTTGATAAAATTGCAACACAGATGAACAAAGAACGAGCAGCAACACGATGATGATTTTTCAAGAAAAACGTAAAAGTTTGGACTGGGCTGTAGAAACATTCCGACCTTTGATGAAAGATTTAAAAATGGGAATTCCAGATGAAAACAGCCTTTTAACTACAAGTTCTTATGGTCATATGATTAAAAACCGAATGGATTGTGCTGTTATAGTTGTGCGTAAATGTAAATTCTCAAAACCGGAATACCAGGGACTTTTTCTGTGGCAATATAATTACAAACACAAAATATATGCATTATATATCTTGTTGAATGAAGCATTATATCAAGACACATCTGCGGAGTCTTGTGTCCGTCGTAAGGCAGTTTCTACACATGAATTTGTTCATGTTACTGCGGCATTAATGACTACGGCAGAGTTACAAACAGATGAACTTATTAAACGCCAACTAGAAAAATTGCGTAGAGTTTTTCACGCATTAGAGTCAGATGATATAGCAAAATTATTGCAAGACATGAGGCTTTCGCCACAGTCGGAAGATATGCTTAATTTTGCTGACAGCCATTTTAGAACCGGTGATGAAGATTTTTTGGCTTCTTACGGAGATCTTTATCGCCATTTATTGCTTTCCTATAAATTGTTTAGAGAAAATTTTGACGACAACAAAGTAAAGTGTTTTATGGACAGTCTTCAGACAAGAACTATTGACGGTTTGCTTGTTTTGATGGAATCCATAAAAACAATTGCAAGAGATAAATGCCTTGACAAACATTTCGTTACACAACGGGTGGTTGAAGAATTCATTTATAAAATGATAGAAGAAAGTAGAACCGCTAATTCTATATAATACTAATTGGTTTTTCAAAAAATCAAATAATTTGTTACAAATATAAAAATCTTCATTATTCACCATAATAAAAAATTTTATGTCTTATTCACAGATGGATTTCTTTTAGGGTGATGAAGCAGAAAATTATCTGCTGTTTTAATGCAAAAATTCAAGGGGGAGAATGTAACCAAATGTGTTAAAAAATGTTAATTTGCAATTTTTTTCTTGACAGAAATAAAATTATGTAATACTCTGTCATAGTACAGGAAACGGGGGAAGATTCTGCGTAGCAGGAAAAGCCGTTCCTAGAAAAATTAGGAGGATTTTCGAAATGAAAAGACTTTTTGCGGTGCTGCTCGTAGCAGCATTGGTGATGGGCGGTGCGTTCGCACAGCTGAGTTTTAACGCACAGGTTGCAGCTGATTTGTGGGGAACAGACGGATTCCAGTTCAGCCCACAGATGGCGGCTTCTAAAGCTGCTGCAAACATTTGGGGAATGGACGATAGTGCTACATTGTTCAGTTTGGGTTATTCAACAGACAAAGCTGGTGTAACAGTTGACATTCGCCCTGATGCAACTTCTGATGGCCCTGGTTCTGGAGCTACAGGTGGAGCACTCCATATCCACCATTATTCTGGTTGGTTCAAGCCAATTGACATGCTCAAGATTTCTTTGGGAACAAACGTTGCTGTAAGCGGCTTTGGGGCAGAATCCATCAGATGGAACTGCCTTGGAGCACGTGCAGGTGAAGTTGTTGGTGCAGCCGTTGAGTTGACACCTGTTGATGGTCTTTACATTGGCTACGTTTTGAATCAATGCGGCGAAGACATTGACAAGGCAAAGATGGGAGCAGCCGCTTCTTATGCAATCGATGGAATCGGAAAATTCGGTGTGCAGTGGACAACTGGCAACAGTGGAATCGATGGTAAAATCATGGCTTTGGGTGTTGGTGCAGACCTTGCACTGGTTGACGGCATGACAATTTCTCCTGTTTACACAATTGCGCTCGATAACAACGATGTCGGTCTTGACCCGATGCACAAAATCGACTTGTGGTTTGCATGGGGTAACGGTCCATTCAGCGTGAAGTTGTTGGAAAGAGCTCTTGTACGTACATTTGACCTTGAAGGCGTGGACAATGTCAACAACTTTGGTAACATCGTAAAAGCTGAAGTGAACTATGCTGTGACAGACACAGTTTCTGTAAACTTGAAGGCCGCTTGGGGTATGAATATCCATGATGCTGGTGATGCTGGTGTTGATGGCTGGTTGGGAGATGCAGCAGGTAACTCTGACTGGTCTGGTATGCATTATTGGACAGCAGTTGGCTCAGGCAATATGTTTGCTGTGAACTTGTCAATCCCAATCGCATTTGACGCTGGCGTTACTGTACAGCCTGGTTTCTTGTTGACATACGACACAGAACTTGATGATGACGCTGCTAAGTGGGCAATTCCACTTGTACTCAAGTATTCTTTCTAATTTGATTTAGGAGATGCTATGTAGAAGGCCACCGGGAAACCGGTGGTCTTTTTTTTATATAAAGGGATTTGTTCGTAGCCGCTCACCCCGCCCACACGTACGGTAAGCAAAACATGAAGCCGTGCATGCAACGTGGGGGAAGGCAAGTGGGTCCCAGCGACGCCACAAAAACGGTGCACTCCCCACAGGGGTCCCCGCCATTTTTGTGGCTGCGTCCCACTTGCCTTCCCCGTATTTCCCGCCGCCGACACGACGGTCGATTTTCCTGCATAACATAGATAGATGAAATGGCTGGGTGAAATGCCGGCTGCCATGGAGGGCAGCCCACGGTGACGTGTGCGACGTTTTGTTCCCTGTGTTTGCCGAAGGGGAACAAAACTCGCTGTCAGTAATTGGCACAGAGGCCAATTACTGACAGTATCCGCCGTTGAAAAAAACAACTTTTTCCCCAGCAACAGGCATTTTTTTGAAGATTTAAAGCGAATAATTATATGCAAACAATTCATTTGTAGGAGGCATATATGAAACCAATCGAAGAACTTACCTTTGCAGACGATTTCATGTTCGGAAGAGTTATGCAGAACCAGGAAATTTGCAAAGGGTTGCTGGAACGCTTGCTTGAAATTAAAATTGATAAAATAGAGTATCCCGTTTTGCAAAAAAACATTTCCCCTCATTATAAATCAAAGGGAATCCGTCTCGATGTCTATGTGCAGGATTCCAGCCGGGTCTTTGACATTGAGATCCAAAATGTCCTTGACGAAAATCTTCCAAAACGGACTCGCTATTATCAATCCATGATGGACATTGATTTGTTGCTAAAAGGGAATAATTACACTGAACTAAAAGAAAGTTTTGTAATTTTTGTTTGCAGAGAAGATTTTTTTGGACTAAACCTGCCTTGCTATAGTTTTACAAATGTTTGCAAAGAAAACACAAAACTACAACTTGGAGACAAGGCACACAAAATCATTTTCAATGCTTCAGCCTTTGGGAATGAAAAAAATCTGGAAAAAAAATCAATTCTGGAGTATATTTTTGATAAGAAGTTCACAACAGAATTCACGGAATATCTTGACGGACTTGTTGAACAAACGAAAGCAAACGAAATTTTTAGAGGTGACTATATGGCTTGGGGGTTGGCGGAATTTGATGCGGAACAACGCGGCTACAAAGAAGGTATCGCCCAGGGAATACAACAAGGTGCATACGACAATGCAGTCCAAACAGCCAAGGCCTTATTAAACGAAAATATTAGTATTGATATAATTACTCGTACAACCGGTCTTTCTCAAGAAACTGTGGCTGAATTAGCTAAAAACAGACCATAAATCCACAACCGTGACATGTAAAGTCTGGTTTTTTCTGGTTCTACAAGAAAGTCGTCCAAATTGTTAAAAAGTTTGTCTATAAGGGGAAAGTCTTCTTTTGAATAATGATTATCTAGTAAAAAAACAAAAATCATTGTATTATTTTAGATAGAGAAATTGTCATGCCAACTGTTTTTATAGACGGACCTTTTAGATATTATTTTTTCTCCAGAGAAGAAACAAGACGGCATATACATGTTTCATCTTCAGAGGGGGAAATGAAAGTTTGGCTTGAGCCAAAAATTGAAGTAGCTAAAGTTGTTAATTTATCCCAACAAGAGGTAACAAAAATTCTTAACACAGTCGAAGAACGAAAGGAGCAAATAGATGAATTTTGGAACAAACACTTTAAAACAAACTAAAAACATTGTTGAAGTAACAAATATTTCTCCTTTTGGTTTGTGGATTCTATTAAACAACACAGAATATTTTGTTAGCAATGAAGATTATCCTGCTTTTCAAAATGCAACTATTAGAGAAATTGCAAATGTTGAAGTTGATTTTTCAAAAAACCTACATTGGCAGGATTTAGATATTGATATTGAATTTGATTCATTAGAGAACCCGGAAAAATATCCATTGACTTATAGATAGAATTTTGGTTTTCTGAAACGAATTAGAAGCAAACTGGAAACATATCTTGAAGTGAAACACCCGCACTTCCTCACAACAATCCCGCCCGTCCGTGCGTAGGCAAAACATGCAACCGTATGCATGCAACCGTGTACGTGCAACGTGGGGGAAGGCAAGCGGGTCCCAGCGACGGAAAAAACAGAGGTCTTCTAAGTCGGATCGTAGCCATGTCGTTCTGTGGGCCAAGGAGTTG
>JAZSMM010000331.1:0-11779 GCA_045535895.1 Treponema sp. | reverse complement strand
AGTAATTGGCACGGATGCCAATTACTGACAGGTATTGCCTTCAAAAAATTGCATTCAGCAATTTTTTTCGGCGTGCTCAGATTCTGCTTGCAGCCGCCACTTCCCTTGCGGCTTCTTACTTTTATTCATTGTGCGGCTTCCAATTTTTATTCGCACGGCGGTCGGTGCTTTCCACGGGGCATAGATAGATGGAATAGTGGCATTTCCCGCCTGTGTGTGCTGCACTTTATGGGGGGCGTTTTTTTTGTTCAACATACTATGCGTGCAGTATTTCATCAAATATAAAGCTACCTATAATATGCCTTGGCTGTTTTCATAATTTTTGCTATAATATTTCCCATGGGTGAGAAGAAAAAAATCGTATATGACGAATCCAAAATCCAGACCTTAAGTCCTTTGGAACACATCAGGCTGCGTTCTGGAATGTATATAGGTCGCTTAGGCGACGGTTCTAACCGCAACGACGGAATTTATATCCTTTTGAAAGAAGTAATAGACAACGCCGTGGACGAGTTCATCATGGGAAACGGCGAGAGAGTTATGATTGACATAACAGAAAACCGCGTAAAAGTCCGGGATTACGGCCGAGGAATTCCTTTGGGCAAAGTAGTTGAATGTGTTTCCATAATCAATACTGGGGCAAAATACAACGACGACGTATTTCAGTTTTCCGTTGGACTTAACGGCGTTGGAACAAAGGCGGTGAACGCACTTTCTTCTTATTTCAAAGTTTTGTCGGTTCGCTCAGGACAATGTGCAGAAGCCGTATTCGAGCGAGGAAAATTGGTTTCACAAAGAACGGGCAAAACAAAAGCCGGTGTTGCAGACGGAACTTTCATAGAATTTGAACCGGATACAGAAATTTTTGGCAGTTACAAATTCAACATGGAATTTGTAGAAAAACGCCTTTGGAACTACGCATATTTGAACACAGGCTTAAAACTTGTCTGCAACGGACAAGAATATGTAAGCCAAAACGGACTTTTGGATTTGCTCAACAGCGAAATAGACGAAACTTCCCTCTACCCCGTCGGCTACTACAAGGGCGAACGCATGGAATTTGCCGTAAGCCACTCAAACGCATACGGGGAAACATATTTTTCTTTCGTCAACGGGCAGGAAACCAGCGACGGCGGAACCCATCTTTCCGCCTTCAAGGAAGGCTTTTTGAAAGGCGTGAACGAGTTTTTTCGCAAGCAATTCAAAAGTGAAGACGTACGAGAAGGCATGGCGGCAGCTTTACTCGTAAAGATAAAAGAACCCGTGTTTGAAAGCCAGACAAAAAACAAGCTGGGCAACACGGACATACGCTCATGGATTGTGAACGAAACAAAATCCGCAGTTGACGATTGGCTTCACCGCAATCCGGACTCCGCAAAGGCTCTGGAACAAAAAATAACGGCAAACGAAAAACTTCGTACAGAACTGAACGCTGTAAAAAAAGAAGCAAAAGAAGCGGCAAAGAAAATTTCGCTGAACATTCCAAAGTTAAAGGACTGTAAATATCACCTTGGAGAAGCCAAAGGGGCTAATTCCATGATTTTCGTTACAGAGGGAGATTCCGCTTCTGGTTCCATGGTGGGCTGCCGAGACCCCATGACTCAAGCAATTTTTAGTTTGCGTGGAAAGCCGTTGAATATGTTTGGCAAACGGCGGGCAGAAATCTACAAGAACGAAGAACTCTACAACCTGATGATGGCTTTAGGCATAGAAAACGATATTTCAGGCCTGCGCTATGACAAAATCATAATCGCCACCGATGCCGACAACGACGGCTTCCATATTCGTAACCTCATGCTCACTTTTTTTCTGGGTTATTTTGAAGAACTTGTCACTTCTGGCAGGGTTTTCATTCTGGAAACTCCGCTTTTTCGGGTGCGCAACAAAAAAGAAACACGCTACTGTTACACCGAAGCCGAACGTGACAAAGAGATGAAATCTTTGGGAAATGGCGTGGAAGTCACCCGATTCAAGGGACTTGGAGAAATAGGTTCCAAGGAATTCGGCCAGTTCATAGGCAAGGATATGCACCTTGTTCCGGTGGAAGTGAAGGCGCTAAAAGAAGTTCCATCTTTACTGGAATTCTACATGGGAAAGAACACCCCCAGCCGCAGGGAATTCATCGTAAACAATTTGCTAGAAGAAATCGACGCATAGTAATACGGCTTAACCTTTTGCCTGCACACGGCGGTCGGGCGGAAGGATTAAAAAATTTGCTTTTTTTCTTTTCACAGATTATCATATCAATATGAAAATAAGAAAAACTTTTGCGATATTTTTGGTCTGTTTCTTTTGTATTAATGGCTTGAACCAACTTTTTGCCCAGAACATGAAAGTTGGCAACGACGCACCGGATTTTTCCTTGCAACTTCAGCAAGATGGAAAGGCTTCTGACAAGACAATAACCCTTGCGTCTTATAAAGGAAAAGTTTTGTTCTTGCATTTTTGGGCAACATGGTGTCCGCCGTGCAAGGTGGAACTTCCGCACATGGAAGAATTGGCAAAAAAACTTGAAAATCAAGGTGATTCTGCAAAAATGGAATTCCTTGCAGTGTGCATTTCCGACAGCCAGCAGGCGTTGACCTCTTTTATGAAAAAAAACGGCTACACTTTTCCAAACGCTTTGGACGAACCGGGAATTGTTGCCATGAAATACGGAATCCAAGGCGTTCCAACCTCTATATTGATTTCACCACAGGGCAAAATCTTAAAAATTCAAGTGGGCATGATGAACCCAAAGCAACTTGAAAAATTTGTGGCAGGTTACATTGAATAAAATTACTGTTTCGCAATGGGTTCTGTTAGGGCTGGGCTTAGCGTTGCTTGTGGCAGGAATTGTTTTGGGGAATCCATTGGATATATATCGCAAGGCAATTTTCATCTGCATGGAGTGCATTGGAATTGGCTGAAGTCAACAAAAAAAACGCAAAGACGACAGAACCCATTGTAACCAATCGAAAGCGTCGCCTGATTCAGTTTACGGCTGCTTTAATTTACAATGCGGATGTTCGGCATTGGTTTAACGGTACGATTTCTCAGACAGGATTAAAAAAAATTTGCGTTCCGGGTTTGAACTGCTATTCATGTCCGGGGGCTGTTTCTTCTTGTCCTTTGGGAGCATTGCAAACAACATTGGCAAACGGCAAATTCCCGTTTTTTATAACGGGATTTTTTTTGTTGGTGGGAACATTGCTAGGCAGAATGGTTTGTTCTTTTTTATGTCCTTTTGGGCTTTTTCAGGAATTGCTTTACAAAATTCCAACACCTAAAATTCGCCATACAATGAAAAGTCGCATTGTTACCCGCAGGCTTTCTTTGCTGAAATACGGCATTCTTTTTATAATGTGCATTGCCTTGCCTGTAGTCTTTTATTTTAAAGACGGATTTGCTTTTCCGTATTTTTGTAAATGGCTTTGTCCCGAAGGCACGATTTTTGCGGGTTGGCCTCTTGTTGTTATGAACGAAAGTTTACGTGGCGCAATCGGTTTTTTATTTTCATGGAAAACTGCTCTGGCTGTGGCGTTTGTTTTGTGGTCTGTATTCATGTTCCGTCCGTTCTGCCGTTTTTTTTGTCCGTTGGGAGCGATTTATTCTTTTTTCAACAAAAAAGCTGTGTTTGGCATAAAAGTGGATTCGGCAAAATGCACACACTGTAACGCCTGTGTAAATTCTTGCAAAATGGACACACTGCAAATAAACGACAGAGAATGTATCCGTTGCGGAGAATGTAAAAATTCTTGTAATTTTGGTGCCATAAAATAAAAAAATTTGCAAACAAGAAAAGTACGGACAATATTTAAATCAGAGGTTGTTTGCAAATGGAAAAAATACTTTTTATTGTGGGTTCAACAAGAAAAAATTCTTTCAACAGGCAGCTTGCAAAGGAAGTAGAAAAAATTCTTTCTTCTGAAGCAGATGTTTCTTATCTTGATTTTTCAGACGTACCATTCTTTAATCAGGACAAAGAATTTCCCACGCCGGATTCTGTTTTTCGTGTAAGGCAAGAAGTCATGCTTTCAGACGGCATATGGATTTTTACGCCGGAATACAACCAAAGTTATCCCGGTTACTTAAAAAACCTTTTGGATTGGCTTTCCAGACCTTTTAAACCCAACGACTATGCCAGCGGAAGCGCCGCAAAGGACGTAAAAGTCACTATAAGCGGAGTTTCTGGCAAGTCCGCCGCTGGGAATTCCAGAAAAAAACTTTCGGAATTGGTTCAATATGTTGGAATGGATTTGTGTGCAGAAGAAGGAACAGGACTTGCCCTAGACGAAAAAGCCTTCGCCACGGACAAGCTCTCTGTTTCTTTGCATGACAAAGCCCGACTAGAAAAGCAGGCAGAAGATTTTCTACGCTTTATAGCCGGACTTGCCGTTATACCCTTTCCGTAGGAACTGGCAGGGCATTTTTGCCCATGTACGCCACAACCACGGAACCATCTTTCAACATGGAAACCGGAATGACGGCAGAATCAAGTCGTTTTCCGTCCACCTCTATATATTCTACCCCCTTGCAAACATGCTCTGGGTTTTTTACCTCGATATGCAATTCCATCTTGCGCCAACGTCGGTCCACCTTGAATCCGTCCCAGTCATGTTTGATGCACGGGTCAATCAGAAGACCGTCGTATTGAGGACGAATGCCCAACATATACTGTGTAATAGAGTAATACGACCATGTCGCAGCTCCAGAAAGCCATGAAGTGCGGCAGTTGCCTGGACGTTTGCTGTAAGAAGAATATGTAGTCTGACCTTGAACGTAAGGTTCGCTCTGGCGGATTTCTGCCCTGTCATTGTATGCAGCAGGCAGTGCAGCTTTGCAATACTCGTAGGCTCTGTCCCCATTGCCTACCATTGTTTCGGCAATTACACCCCAACCTTGCGTGTGGTTAAATATTCCAGCGTTTTCTTTAATGCCCGGAAGGAATACAACAGATGTCATTATATCCCTTGAAGCCTTTACGAAAGGTGGAGCACAAAGCATAAGACCGTAAGGCGTGGCTAGTTTTTCTTTTACAGCTTGCAAGCAGGCTTTTGTCTGTTCCGGAGTTGCAGCCCCGGACATAACAGCCCACACTTGTGTGTTAAAGTAAATCTGACCTTCGTCTATTGATTGCGTTCCGTAGACGGTTCCATCCTCACCAATCGCCCAGATAAACCATTTGCCATCCCAGCATTTTTTCTGGATGTTTTTATCCAACTTGTCCCTTTCTGCCAAAGCCCATTCTGCCTCGTCTTTTTTCCCAAGTCTTTCGGAAATATCCGCATAAGTGGAAAGACCTAGACGCAATTGGAACGCAACAAACAAACTTTCTCCGTTGTAACCTAACTTTAGGCAGTCGTTCCAGTCGGCAAGCAGTCCGCATGGAAGTCCATCTTTTCCCATTCGTTCAAGGTTGAACAAAAGAGCCTGCTTTAAGTGGCCGTAGACAGTGGCTTCTCCATGGTCTGCGTAAGGAACAACCTTGTTGTAAAAATCCCAGTTACCGGTTTCTGCAACATAACAAGGAACAGCATTGAAAAACCATTGGCAGTCATCCGAACGGTATTCTTCTGCAGCAGGGGCTTTTTCGTAGCCAGCCTTGAAGTCCTTGCTGATTACAGGAATCGCCCCGCCGTTTGCAACCTGCCCGCTCAACATGCGTACAAGGCGTTCTTCCGCTTCTTCCGGAATTGCGGCACTTACACCAAGAATGTCTTGAACCGAATCCCTGTAGCCAAGACCGTCACGCTCTCCGTTATAAACAAGGGATGCGGCCCTGCTCCAAGCAAATGTTATAAGACAGTTGTAAAGTCCCCACATATTGACTGTGTGGTTAATATCTTCATCCGGAGTGAACGCAGAAAAACTGCCAAGCCGTGCGTGCCAATTCTTTACCAACTTGTCGAATTCCTTGTCGGCACGTTCAAAAGAACCGAATTCTTCCAGAATTTTCTTTCCCACAGCGATGGCATCGTCAATTCCCAGCATAAGCATTATCTCTTTGGTTTGTCCGGGAGCAAGTTCTAAGTCCGCTTGAACTGTTCCGCAGGAATTGTCGCCAAAAGCCTCTGAGTTTGTGCAGGCTCCGTTTATAACGGCTTGTGGTTCTTTATAGCTTCCGTATGTTCCTATGAAGGCCTCTCTGCTTGTGTCAAATCCTGTCATTGGACTTCCCACAAGAGCGACCCATTGACTCATGTAGTTGCCGCCGACTTCTTCGTTCGGGTTTTGTATGTACAAATTGTCTTGGATTGAATATCTTAGCAGGTTGTCACCAACTTTTTCGCCTTTCACAATGAAAAGAGAATATTGCAGGTTCACCTGGTCTTGGGTTGTATTCCATTGGTTTGCAAACTCACAATAGCTGAAGGCACGGATTTTGCGTGGTTTGTCACCAGTGTTGGTTACCTTTAGCCGCCAGTACTCAAAATTCTGGCCCAACGGAACGTAATATTTTGTTTCTGTCTTTATGTTCTCATATTCCGACGTTATTACGGTGTAGGCTGTTCCATGGCGGCACTCGCTTTTGTACTTGTCCAATGGTTTTCCCACCGGCTGCCAACTTGCAGACCAGTAGTCACCGCTTTCCTGGTCCCTTAGATAAAAATAGCGACCGGGCTGATCCATTGGCACAGCATTGAACCGCAATCTCATAAAACGTCCTTGCGCTCCGGACTTGTAGAATCCGTAACCACCGGCGTTGTTTGTTATGACAGCTCCGTAAACAGTTGAACCAAGATAGTTGCTCCAAGACGTGGGAGTGTCTGGACGTGTAATGACGTACTCTTTAGCGTCATCATCAAAGTAGCCGTATTGCATAAAATAACCCCTAGGATAATGTTTATGGTTTCAATCTAAAGGATATATAAAGGTTTGTCAAAGGAGAATTTGTCTTCCGTTAGATTTAAACTAAAAAACTGCCTGACGGTTTGATTTTACCATCAGGCAGTTCTTGTTCGCTTGTCAATCTTTTTTGATAATCAAATGCAATTCTTCAAGTTGCTTTTTGTCAACTTCCGAAGGACAATCGTCCATTGGACTTTGTGCAAAAGTATTTTTTGGGAAGGCGATAACTTCCTTGATTGACGTTTCCTTGCACATAAGCATCACAAGTCTGTCCAAACCTGGTGCAATTCCTCCGTGTGGTGGTGCACCATATTTGAATGCTTCTGTTAAGAAGCCGAATTTCTTTTGGCCTTCAACTTCGTCAAAGCCGACAATCTGGAAAATTCTTTTTTGTAAGTCCGGGTTGTGGATACGGATTGAACCAGAAGCAAGCTCGTAGCCGTTCAACACCAAGTCGTACAAATCTCCTTTTACGCTAGCCGGGTCGCTTTCCAGCGTGGCATGATATTTTTCCTGAGGCATAGTGAACATGTGATGAGCCGTGTCCCATTTGTTTTCATCTTCATTCCACTCAAACATTGGAAAGTCCACAATCCATGCAAAAGCAAATTCGTCGGGATTACACAATCCCAAGTCTTTCCCAAGTCTGGAACGCACCGCACCCAACGCCGTGCAGGCAACTTTTTTCTTTGCGTCCGCAACAAACAACAACAAGTCGCCTGTTTTTGCTCCCAGTGTTTTGCAAATCTCTTGAACTTTGCCTTCAAAGAATTTTGCAATTCCACCTTCTAATACAGGTTCTGCTTCTGTTCCAGAAACTTTTGTCCAGCCCAGTCCACGGGCTTTGTAGATTTTTGCGGTTGCTTCTAGTTCTTCTATTTTTTTGCGGCTGTAATCTGCTGCAACACCCGGAACAACAAGTACTTTTACGCCACCTGTAACGATTCCTTTTTCGTTGGGCGCAAGCGCATCTTTGAAAGCCTGAAATGTTCCGATTTCTGCCATAAAAGAGGCATCCTGCATTTTCATGTCGAACCTGAGTTCCGGCTTGTCGCTGCCGTACCATTCGATTGCATCGTCATAGGCAATACGCTGGAAAGGAGTCTGCAATTCCACGTCCATAGTTTCTTTGAAGACGTGTTTCATCATACCTTCCGTCATTGCAAGAACGTCATCACGAGAAACAAAACTCATTTCCATGTCAATCTGGGTGAACTCAGGCTGACGGTCTCCACGGGCGTCTTCGTCACGATAGCAACGTGCAATCTGGAAATAACGGTCAAAGCCGGAAACCATCAAAAGTTGCTTGTAAAGCTGAGGGGACTGGGGCAATGCGTAGAACTGACCTGGATACAAGCGTGAAGGCACCAAATAGTCACGGGCACCTTCTGGAGTTGATTTTATAAATGTAGGAGTTTCCAGTTCATAGAATCCGTTTGCATCCAAGAATTTGCGAACGGCGATTGTAACTTTGTGGCGTAACGCCAGGTGATGTTGCATTGCCGCAGTTCTTAAATCCAAATAACGGAATTTTAATCGCAAATCTTCGTTGGGAACAACAGGACTTCCGTCTTTGTTCACTTCATCTATCATAAACGGGAGAATTTCGCTTTTTGAAAGAACTTCGATTTGCTTTGCAACGACTTCCACTTCACCTGTAGGCATCTCCGGGTTTATCATTGTGTCCGGACGACAACGGACAACACCTTCAACAGCGATGCAGTATTCCATTTTTAATTCCGCTGCCAATTCAGAAAGTTCAGCAGGAGAATCAGAATCCACAACAACTTGTGTCAAACCGTAGCGGTCACGCAAATTTATAAAAGAAATTCCACCGTGGTCTCGCTTACGATGAATCCATCCGTTCAGTACAACTGTTTTACCTTCGTCGCTTTTGCGTAAATCTCCGCAAGTGACGGTTCGTTTCATAGCTTCCATGGATTGCATTATAGCGATTTACAGCTTATGTGTACAGTTTACGCACTTTACATTCTTACCAAAAAAGATTTTCCAGCAGGCACAAAAAGGACAAGCTTGCCGTTGTTTATTTTTGCGTCCAACTCCACTCCGAAAACGTCTTTTTTCGGCACATCTCGCAAGGCAAAATGTGTTCCAAAAGAATCCAAAGGCAGAAGAATTGTTCTGTCTTCGCTGTCTGCGGAACACACGGTAAAAAAGATTTCTTCTGGGGTAAAACGGGCAAAAGCAAACACATAGTCCTTGTCCCACACCACTTTGAATCCACCGTCCAAAAAAACTTTGCTTTCTGTCTTTGTTTTTGCAAGTGTTGAATATAATTTGTAGGCGTTGGTTTCTTCTATGTTTTTGTTCCACGGCATTGGATAACGGCAGCCTTCCATACTTGTTATACGTCCGTCAATTTCTGCCTCGTCCCCGTAATAAATGCTAGCACAGCCGGGCAAGGTAAACAACATTACAACCGCACCTTTATATGAATCCGCCGAAATTTTCGGGTTGTTGTGAAGACGCGGAACATCGTGACTGTCCAGCAAATTAAATTGAATTTGCTGTATCACAAAAGGTAGCCGTGAAAGAAAACTCGTTATTCTTTGGGCAAGGTCTTTCGCCGTCATCTTGTACGGAATGTTTCTAAGTTCCGCTTTGCGTGCATTGAACAAGTCTTCTTCACCATAAAACTGACGAACAGGACGGGCAGAACCAAAATAGTTCATAGGGGAATCCCATTCACCGCCGTTCAAAAACTCCGAGCAATCGCTCCAATCTTCTGCCAAAATATATGCGTTTGGGTTTTCTTCTTTTATGCTTTTGCGAATTTGTGGCCAAACTTCATGGTGCAGTTGAATCCTGTGGTTACGAGCCATCACATCTGCCACATCAAATCTCCAGCCATCTATGGAATAAGGAGGTTTAAGCCATTTTTTCACAAGGGAATCTTTGTCCAAATACAGCCGTTGCCTAAGAGATTGCGACGTATAATTCAAAGTGGGGAGCGTTGGCACATTCCACCAAGATTTGTAGGAATTATCTTTTTCAAAAAAATAAAACTCCCGTTGTGGAGAGCCAGGATTGTTGTATGCCCCTTCGCTTTTTGGAAAAAACACTCCGTCCCGGTTAAACCATCGGTTTGCAATTCCCGTATGATTGATTGAAACATCCAGGATTATTTTGATTCCATTGGCATGAAGTTCACGGCAAAGTTCCTCCAAGGCTTTGTCACCGCCAAAATGTGGATCCACCTGAAAATAATCCAAACAATCATATTTATGAATTGTGGCGGCGTAAAAAATCGGGTTCAAATATACAGCTGTAATTCCTAATTTCTTTAAATAAGGGATTTTTTGCCTAACACCTTCTAGGTCGCCACCAAAAAAGTCCAAGCAATGGGCTTGTTCATATTCGGCTGGAATTGAATTCCAATTTTTAATTTGTTTTGCAGGAAATCCGTCAAAAAAATACTCATTGTCCTTTACATCGTTGTCTGGATTTCCATTGCAGAAACGTTCCGGAAAAATCTGATAAAACACAGCATTTTTTACCCATTGTGGCTGCTGGTAGTTTGTAAGAATCTTAAAGTCACGGCTTTCGTCTTGAATATACGTTGTAATTCCTGCTTGGGTATAATAATAAACACAATCCGACGCAACCAAATAAAACTGATAATTAAATGAATCTTCCCAAATTTGGACGCAGGCTTCGTATCGCACAAGTCCGTTTTTACACATAACCTGCGTCATTTTTTCCAAATGTTCAACGCCATTGGGTTTTGTTCGTAAAATCACAGTATTGACAGGAGAGTCTTTTGAAAGCTGCAAAGCTATTGTAATTTTTTCGCCTTTTTTGGGCAAAGGATTGCTTACAAACCAAGAAGAACCGTCAGAATAAACACTGCAAACCCAATCTTGTGGAAAATCCATGATACACAACGCCAACATTTGTTTTATTTGTTATAAGCCTGCCAAGTGGATTTCACCAAAGTATCCACATCGGAATATTTTGGTGTCCAGTTCAGTTTTTCACGGGCACAAGCAGAAGTTGCATAAAGACAGGCCGGATCCCCTGCCCTGCGTTTGGCAATTTCAGCAGGAATGGACTTGCCTGTAATCCTGCGGGCCGCTTCTAGCATTTCTTTTACGGTAACACCGGTTTCGCTACCAAGATTTACTTTAAGGCTTTCGTTTTTTTCTGAAATATATTCCAAAGCCTTTACATGGGCCGTTGCCAAATCGGTTACATGGACATAATCACGTATGCAAGTTCCATCCCTTGTGTCGTAGTCGTTGCCAAAGATGTTCAGTTTTTCACGCATTCCACATGCCACTTCCATTATCACAGGCAAAAGATTTGCTGGGTTTTGTTCCAACCCACAAGGGAATCCGTCTATATCATATCCTGCCGCATTGAAATACCGCAAAGCAGCAAATTTCAATCCTTTCAGTTTGTCATACCATTCCATAAACCGCTCTATTTCCAGTTTGGTGAAACCGTAGTAGTTCTCCGGGTTTTTGGGGTGGTCTTCATCAATGGGCAGATATTGGGGTTCTCCAAAAACTGCGGCGCTGGAAGAAAAAACCATGTATTTGCAGTTATGTGCAACAGCAGAATTCAGCAGGTTCAGTGTTCCGGTTATGTTGTTGACGGAATATTTTTCCGGGGAAATCATGGATTCTCCAGCGGCTTTGAAAGCGGCCAAATGGACGAACGCATCAAAACCACGGGAAAAAGCTACTTGCAAAGTTTCTGGATGAAGAATGTCACCGGCTATAAAGTCATTTTCTGGGAACAAATTCTGTAAAAGCCCAGAAGACAAATTGTCAAAGACAGTCACGGTATGACCGGCCTTAATTAGTTCTTTTACAACATGACTTCCAATATAACCGGCTCCACCAACAACCAGAACTTTCATATTAATCCTCCATGTTTTTATATGCTTCGTATTGTTCAAGCATTTGTGAATCTTTGTTTTTAT
>JAZSMM010000244.1:0-6874 GCA_045535895.1 Treponema sp. | reverse complement strand
GAAGGCTTGCCTCCGCAAAAGTTTATCACCAACAAGCGGCAAACACATACAAGGGAGAAATTCAAAGCATCATATTGGGAATCAGGTTGAACCCAACAAAAGACGAGTCTGACCTGCCCGTCGCAAAAACGGACCAGGCGTTTTTGTCGTTGGAATCGGCAATTCAGTTTTATCAGAAGGAAGATTACTCGCAGGCGGTGGCAAAATTCGACGAGGCGTTCATATCCCTGCCGGACTTTTATAGGACTTCCTACGAGCCGCTGAGAAACAATGCATGGAATTTGAAAGAAATATCTTCCAAAACAACTTCGGAAGCCGCAAGCATTTTAAAGCAAGACTCCATAAACGTCTTGCAGATGATAAAATTCACCCAGAATACCACGGACTTACTTTATAAATTCACCGCATCCAAAAAACTTTCCGACGACTCCCTTGTAAAGCTCATTGCTTCTTGCGGACTTTTCAATGCTTCCAACCCCGACGGTGTTCAGTCAACGGGAATAATACGCAAAGACACCACGGTAACCCGTATTCTGGCCGCAAGGTTTTTGTGGAACATCTATCTTGGAAAAACGGATTTGACGGAAGACAAAAAAAACTATGCCCAGATGTTTTCCGCAGCAGGATTTTCGCCTGTAAAGGATTTGCCTTTGGACTGCGCAGACTTTGATGCCGTCCTAGGATGCATAGAAAACGAAATAATGGAACTGCCGGATGGCATTAATTTTTTTCCGGAGGACAAGATAACCGGCGTGGAATTCAACGCAAGTTTGAACAAATTGAAGTGACATATTCAACTTCTAGTTTGACTAATCTTGTGCAATGGCATAAACTAACAATATGTTTGAATTGAATGTCTGTATGCATCATTCCTGTCAAAGACCTGCCTTGTCGTTGATAGACGAGGCAGGCAATATAACCAACCGACCGAACTACTGCCTTAAACACGCAACGGACGCAGAAAAGGCAAAGGATGCGATATACGAATACATAAGAAAGCACCAAAAGATAGTCGGGCTAAACGCCTGTGGACTCACTTTCACAGATATTGACTTGACGGACAAGCGTTTTTACGGTTGCAATTTTCAATACTGCACCTTCAGCACCCTGCATTCCGAATTTTTTCGTTCACGGATGACTTTCTTTGATTTCTCATTGTTTTCCGACTGCAATCTGCTCAAATCAAACCTTCAGTTTTCATCTTTTGCAGGCGCAACATTTTCCCACGTGCTTTTCACAGGTTCTGATCTTGTGCACAACAATTTCAGCGGAATAACTGCCTACCAATCCTCCTTCGACGACTCTGACTTGTACAACTCACGTTTTATCTACGCACGATTGATTGACACGTCGTTCAGAAACTGCAACATAAAGAAAACCATCTTCCACAACATAGAGCAGCAGAACATTTCTTTCAAGTTGTCCAACACCAGAGAAGCCAGGTTTTCTGAGATGGAGGAGATAGAATGAAAATCTACTTTCACCTTAACCTTGACGGCTTCTCCAACTGCTATGTGGTGACAAACGAGTTGACGATGGAAGCAATCCTAATAGACCCTGGAATCATAACAAAGGAGATTCTGGAACAAATTGAAGACGGTCCGTTTAACTTGTCCGCCGTGCTTGTAACGCACAACCACGCAAGTCACGTCCGTGGACTTGAAACAATAAAAAAAATCTACACACCAAAAATCTACGCTGCGGACATCGACATCGCAGAATCGGAGGAAACCATCCTAAAAGGAGATGGAATCGTCAAGATAGCAGGAATGGACGTAGAATACATTGCAATCCCCGGGCATACCGCCGACTCGTTGGCATACAAGATTGGAAGGGTTGTGTTCACAGGAGATGCGATAACCACAGGTATAATAGGCAGCACTACAAGTTCATACGCCCGCAAAACCTTGGTCACGAATTTACAGACAAAGATAATGTCGCAGTTGGACGACATAATACTTATGCCCGGTCACGGTCCTCCGGGTTCTGTTGCGGCAGAACGGAAATTCAATCCGGCCTTTAATGCAAAACCTGCAAGCCGTCACCTGGAAACAAGCGACACCCTGCCCGACTCCATCCCCCAACGCGCAAAAACATAGTCGCTTAGTCGTTGAGAGGCTTCCGTAAACCCTATTCCTTTTGTCTTCCTAACATATGCGCTAAGTTCAGGTTCGGAACGTAGCATGGAACCGCGCCACGCAAGGTTTTCGGAAAAATACGGTCCGGTACGCGAGACAGGCTGCTGCATGACGTAAGCCATGAATTCATTTTGAATCAAGTAGGTGTCGTCCAAGTTGTAGTTCAAACTGGCCTGTATTTGGAAATACCTTAACAAAAAACGCAATGTGTCTTTGTCCGTTTCCGCAAAAACCGTGGAAACATAGGAACGGAAAGGTTCATCCACAAAATACAACCCATGCAAACCTTCGTGACAAATGAATGTATATCGCAAGTACATGGCGGAATCCTGCGATATTGAAATCACACCTCCGTATCCGCTTTTGTATCCAATGACCGTGCCGTCACGTTCAACAGGAACAATGATTCCATTGTGGACAAGAATGTCCTTCAGGACAAGTTCCTTTGGGTTGAGGGGAAAATTCGTCCTGTGTGCCAAATCAAAGAACGAAGCCAATGTTTCCGCCCTGTAATCATGGGCATTAAAACCGTGTTGGTTCCTCATTTCTTTGTCCGAAACCAACGTACCGACATAACCTGTCTTTTCCGTAAAGAAAGCAAGCCGCTTGAAAAAATCATCCTGAACGGAATAATCGGCGGTGTCAAAGAACAACAAACCGGGGAACTGTTCCCATTGGAACAGCTCGTAATCCTTGACACGCCAGGAAGATTTTTCCCATAGCGGAATCATGCCAGGGTCTGTGTCCAGAGGCACCACGACTTTCCCTGCCTCAACCGGAGCGTCCACATGATGCATGGTCACGGCCGTGACATGTTTTGGTAGCAAAATCGGAGTGACCTTGGAATAGGGGTTTTCAAGAGCGCAAGCGTGGAGAGTTACCTTGTCATGGTGCATTGTACGGCGGACAAGAATTCTTTCCCCTCCTATGTCCAATTCCACACGTTCCTGTTCTTTCGGACTTGGCGGCTGGGAATCAAGGGAAGAAAGGGAAAGCGATATTACGGAACGCCTTCCGCCACGATTGTCTTTCGCACCAAACAGACTGTCCGCATCCGTAAAATCCGCAAAGGAAAAATAGTCCTCGGCAGGGAATTTTCCGCCTTCCAAGCCAAAAAAATAAGAATGAATGTCACCTGAAAAATCAAAGCCCAACCTTGCGGGAATCATTTCTATGTCCTTGACATGAACAGGCGATGTGGAATAAACAAAAAACCCTCTAACATCATCAAGATTTTCTTTTCCTACCGCAATGGATATGGCTACTGTTTTTTCTTCACCGCCAAAAAAACCTTTTACAACGGGTCTTTCCCCAAGGTTTTTTTTCAGTTTTCCCCTGTCGTCAAAATCATTGCCATACAACAAGCCAAAGGCGGTTTGAGAATCTTGAATGCTGACTGAATTTTTATCCGGAGCGACGGCGACACTCGTCTTAAAAGACACACTCTGCCACGAAGAAGAAGCAGCTTTGATAAAAGCGAGCTGGTCTTGGGAAAAAGAAAAATATGCATACGAACTGTATTCAGGATTCTTTATCATGGCTTTCTTCGCATTTGGATTCAAAGCCACAAGGGGAAGCTCCGCAAAAGAACCGCATTTGAAAAGAAGTACGCTTTCGGATTTGCAACCGGAAAAGGCAACGAGGTTAAAACCAACAAAAAAAACAGCAGTCAATCTTACTATTCGGTTCATAATACACAAATACTACACTTTTTTTGTCAAAAACGCTATAGTTGAAACCATGTATAAAAACGAATATGACGGAACAATCATTCTGCCCCACGACACGGCACTTAGTGAAATCCTAAAGGAAAACCGCATGGTTTTGGCTGAAACAAAAAAAATTATGCCCGCCTTGAATGCAATTCCGTTTTATCCACCGCATTGCAACATAAGTTTTTTGGGGAGCATGAAAGAATACAAAAAAAACATTTCCGTATGCCGCATAGACCCCCCTGTATTCACAGGAACTTTTTTCGTCCGGCCGATGACATTGTCTGGCGTGCAACTCCAACCTTTCCCGTTCAAAATAAACCGGGAAATCACCGAGCAAAACCCTACCGGCATAATTTTTGGCTATGCACTCGCAAACAATTGCAGCGATACAATAAAAGAAAACAAAACAAATGTCGACAGAGTCAAGCAGCTTGTATCGTCTTTTGAAATAAAAACCATCAATCTTAGGGTGTTTAGGATTTTCAACGTGAAATACAAGACCACAGAACAACCAAACACCCTGAAAACTATAACTTGGCAACTCTCAAACTTGGAATGGGTGAAAACAAGGTGAACTACTGTTCCTTCTGAGAATTCCCGTCTTCTTTCAAATCAGCAGCAACATCAACTTCTTCCCCATTGTTTTCTTGGTCGTCACGGGAAAGTTCGTGTTTTCTTGCGTCTATTTCGTCTATCAAACGATGGATTTCTGCGATTATTCCAGAAACATGCGGGTCATCAAAACTCAATGATTTTTCGTTGCTTATGACTGAAAGATTGAAAACCTGCGTTCCCAAAGAAGCATATTCTTTGTTCAACTTGGACTCAAGCTGCTTTATCTCTATGCGAACTACACTTTTGTCACCAAAATCCTGCACTGCATCCCCAGCTTTTGAGAAAGCCTCCTTGGAAACTTCGATTCCCTTGTCAAGATATTCCTTCATTTTATCCAGAAGAGCCATATGACCTCCAAAAAATAGTAAGATATATCTTATATTTTACACAAATTTGTATGCACAAAGCAAGGTTCAATCTATATGAAATGCAATGGACAGCCTAAAAACAGAAAGCGGATTATCTCCGACATACCGCCCTGTTTCAACCGTCTGCCAAGAAAAACCCGCAGAAAAAGCGAACAAAGACAATTCCAGCCCAAGACAAGGATAACCGCTTGCAAGTCCCAATTGAAAGCGCAAGATTCTTTCAATGGAAAATTCAAAGCCTGCACACAGCGACTGCCAAACCGAAACGTCATTGGAAAACATTCCGTTTGCATTGTGCAGTTCCAAGGACAACAACGCATAAAAGTCCAGACCAAGAATTTGAAAAGGAAAGACAGCCGCCGCACCCAATTGCACGGACACAGGATATTCCAGCGGTTTTATGTTTTTGCCGGGAACGTAATAGTCGCCAAACAAATTTTTTGCCACAGCGGAAAACCTTATTTGTGCGGCCGAATACGGCTTATCAAAGGCCACCAAGATAACTCCGGCGTCCACGGGGAAACCCAAGTAAGGATGCGTCACGGAAGAAGAAATGATGCCACCAACAGTTTGGCTTCCGCCAAGCAAGGCATCTACATCGCTTCCGTCCAACTCCTTGTATATTTTTATTCCGGGCCGCACAGACAAGCCAAAATTCAAAGACAAATTGTCGTCTTTATACACGTTCGTTCCGTAAGCCACTGGAACAACCATGTCAAGTTGGACATATCCTTCCGTTCCCAGCGGAAACGGTGCCCCGTCTAAAAACAGAGAACCGGAAAAAAAAGTTCCTGCGCCCCATTTTCTACCGGTATAACCTATTGCCGCCGACACAGAAGCACCTGTACCGCTGGTTGTAATCAAGTCTTTGGCATTTAGAAGCATGTTTCCGGCTGAATTCTCGGAGCCGGACGAACCCCGTAAAATGGGGAAAAGGTATTTTGGCTGAAAGAACCCATCCGCATTTAGCATAAAAGTCCAGATTGTGTCTTTTTCAGGAAGTCGCACAGGTAAACCTGCAGGATTGTACAACAAGGATTCAATTCCTTCCGGAACGCAGGCAACAGTGCCACCAAGTCCAGAAGCCCTTGTCGTATGTATGAACGAAAGTTGATTCTGTCTTTCACTTTGCGCATTGCAAAAAAAAACACCATGCAAAATAAACGCAAGCAAAACCATTGCATGACGGCAAAAAAAATTCATTTGCCGCCCCATTTCCTTAGGATGTCGGCAGTCGTATCAGCGACAGTCTGAAACCCCGCGTACAAAGCTATGTCCTCTAAAATCTCTGCCCTGACCAGTAACTGAGACTTGTAGGCGGTAGCTATATCCACACCTGTCTGCCCAAATTCTTTTTTTATTTGGTTGAACACGGCGGAAAGAACATTCCCCAATTCCTCTGTCGAACTTTCCACCACATCCATGTAAGCCTGGGCCACATCGTTGGAAAGATTCTTTATGTTGTCGTCGGAACTCTGTACGGCTTGGGCCGTTGCAGAAAGAACACCGCTTACAAGACCGGAAACAAGATATTTTTGCAAGTCCGCACCGGAATAATCGGCGTATCTGGAACTTGCAGCGGCAATGTCATAATAATTTGTAATCAAGAACAAACTATAAAAGCATTCGGAAATATTTTCCAGCGTAACATCAGGACCGCTTTTCATCCTCTTACGCAAAGGTTCCGTGAACGTGCCGAAAATCTTCCCAGGAGAGGCTTTCGGGTCGCTGATGACGACAAGGACAGGATCCACCAAATCATATATCACAGCATAAGCGAGGGAATCGGTGTGGACAACCAAGTCTACGGCACAAAGAGCCGCCCGAGCGACATCGGCGTTCCCGTTGTTGGAGCGCTTTTCTGAGTTGATGACCTCGTTCAAAGAAACAAATATTCTTTTTTTTTGGCTTGGATTGAGCGCGCGATAAAATTTCTTAGAACCCGAATTAAACTCCAAAGCAGAGAGCAACATCTTTCCCTTGTACCTGGAAATTTGTTCCGTGTCGGGTTTGTCCAAACCATAAAATACGCTCTGGT